>JAEWAA010000673.1 GCA_023391955.1 Bacillota bacterium
CCCGGGTACTGAGGGGGGGCAAACCCGTTAGTGAGATCGAGGTGGTCCAAACACCGGGCAAAAGCAGCAGATATATTCATACCACCAAGCTGCCCATGGTGGATGCGTACGGTAATCAAAGCTATCTGCTGGGCATTTCCGAGGACATCACCGATCTGAAGCAGAAGGAAAAGCAGCTGGAGGAGGCTTTGCGGCTGGCGGAGGAAGCCACCCAGGCCAAGTCCCAGTTCCTGGCGAATATGAGCCACGAAATCCGGACCCCCATGAATGCCATTATCGGGCTGGCTTACCTGGCGCTCCGTACAGAGCTGACCGGCAAACAAAAGGACTATGTCTCCAAAATACATAATGCAGGAAAATCCCTATTGGGAGTTTTAAACGATGTTCTTGATATCTCCAAAATCGAATCCGGGAAGCTTCAAATGGAGCAGGTGGATTTTGTGCTGGAGGATGTCATTGGCCAAACCATCGGTCTTGTCAGCCAGCAGGCCCACGACAAAGGGCTGGAGCTTCTGTCCCGCCTGGGACCGGGCATTCCCCGGACTCTCAAAGGAGACCCCTTGCGGCTGGGGCAGATTCTGATGAATCTTCTGAGCAATGCCGTGAAATTTACCAGGGAGGGTCAGGTGGAGATTCAGATCGAACGGGTTTCCGGTTACCGGGATAAGCTGGAGCTGAAATTCTCCGTTTCCGATACGGGCATCGGTATGACTCCAGAGGCTAAGTCCCGGATGTTCCAGGCCTTCATGCAAGCGGACAATTCCACAACTCGCAAGTACGGCGGGACCGGGCTCGGACTGGCCATCAGCAAGGAGCTGGTGGAAATGATGGGCGGCTCCATCTGGGTGGAGAGTGTGGAAGGGGAAGGCAGTGTGTTCAGCTTTAAGGTCTGGTTTGAGGTTCCCGAGGCGGCTCTCGCCCACGGCCGGATTGTGCCGGAACGGCTGGACGGCCTCCGGGTTCTGGTGGTGGACGATAATTATACCGCCCGGGAAATTCTGTCGGAGTATCTGGGGCAAATGCACTGCCGTGTGGAAACGGCCGAATCCGGTGAGGAGGCTCTGCGCGCTGTAGCCGGGGCAGATCAGAGCCAGCCCTTCGATCTGATCCTCCTGGATTGGAAAATGGAGGGCATCTGCGGTCTGGAAACTTCTACTCTGATCCGGAACGACCCGTCCATCCGGCACCAGCCAGCCATTATTCTCGTTACCGCCTTCGGTGAGGACAGCTTGAAGAAGCAGGCGGAGGAAGCGATGGTGAATGATTATCTGGTGAAGCCGGTGAGCGAATCCATGCTGTTTGACGCCTTGGTGCGAATATTCGCTCCGCCAGCGGTCCTGCCGGAGGGCCGTGAGGCCCAGCCGGCAGGCACCGATATGGAGGGTTATGTTCTGCTGGTGGAGGATCATGAGATCAACCAGCAGATTGCTGTGGAGCTCTTAACCAGCCGGGGCTTGCGGGTGGATATCGCGGGCAATGGAGCCATTGCGGTAGAGAAAATGAGAAACCAGGCCTCCTCTGAGGATCCGTATCACCTTATTCTGATGGATTTGCAGATGCCGGAGATGGATGGCTTTGAAGCGGCTGCCCGGATCAGGGCCATGGGGTATACGCTGCCTATCATCGCGATGACGGCCCGGACCCTGCCGGAGGAGCAGGAGATGTGTCTGGCTGCCGGGATGAACGATCATGTGGCGAAGCCCATTGATCCGGACAATCTGTTTGCCACGATCCGGCGGATTGCTCTTACTGCGCTTCCGGAGGTGGCGGCGGCTGCCGGAGACGGCCAGCAGGGGGATGCCGCAGCGCCGGAACCGGAAGGGCAGCAGGAGCAATGGCCTCCGAGCATCCACGGCATCGACCTGGAGGACGGCCTCCGCCGGGTGGGGCATAACGCCGAGCTGTACCGGAGGCTGCTGCTCAGCTTTGCAGACAACCAGGCGGATACAGCCGTACCGATTCGTTATGCGCTCCGGCAAGGGGATCTGGAGACGGTTCAGCGTCTGGTCCACAACCTGAAGGGGGTTACGGCCAATCTGGGCATATGGGTTATCAGCGGCTTATGTGACCGGATTGAGCGGAGGCTGCCGCAGGATGGGGAGGAGCAGGATGTCAACAGGGAAGCCGAGGACCTGGAGCAGCTGCTCCGCCGGGTTGCCTGGGAGATTAAGGAACGGATTCCCGCGGATCCGGAAGCCAAGGCAGAGGTGAAATTCCGCGCGGAGCCCACCGTTCAAGCCCTGCAGAAGCTGTTGGGTATGCTTCAGGACAGCGATAGTGAGGCCGTTGATTATTATGAAGCCATCAAGCATGAGCTGGCCACGCTTCTTTTGCCGGATGAAGAAAGTCACCTGGGACATTGCCTTAAATCTTATGAGTTGGAAGAGGCGGCCACCGTTATTGAGGCCGTTCTTGCCCGCCATCCGGCTATGAAGGAAAGGAGCCATGACTGCCGATGAATAGTAAGCCCGTTATTCTGGTAGTTGACGATACACCCGATAATTTATCCCTATTAAGCGGTTTGCTGAAGGAGCATTACAAGGTCAAGGTGGCCACCTCCGGCAGCAAGGCCTTGCAGATTGCCCAAGCCTCCCCGCCCGATCTGCTGCTGCTGGACGTCATGATGCCTGTGATGGACGGCTACGAAACCTGCCGGCACTTTAAGGAGGACGAGGCTTTAGCGGACATTCCCGTGATTTTTCTGACCGCCAAGAGTGATACGGAGGATGAAAATAAGGGGTTTGCCTGCGGGGCGGTGGATTATATCATCAAGCCCATCAGCTCCGCCATTCTCCTCTCCCGGGTGAAAACCCATCTGGAGCTGAAGCAGACAAAGGATTTTCTGAAAAACCAGAATGAATTTCTGGAGCTGGAGATCTCGCGGCGGATCAAGGAGATTTCCCGCATCCAGGAGGCCACCATCATGTCAATGGCAGCCTTGGCGGAAATCCGGGATACGGATACCGGCAACCACATACAGCGCACCAAGCTATACATACAGGAACTGGCCACATGGCTGTCCAAAACAAGCAAATATAACAAACAGCTCAATCAGGAAAACATTGATCTGATCGTTACCTCCGCCCCTCTTCATGACATCGGGAAGGTGGGGATTCCCGACCATATTCTGCTGAAGCCCGGCCGCTTGACGCCCGAGGAATTTGATATTATGAAAACTCATACCGTATTGGGCAGAGAAGCGATAGACAGGGCGGAGCGGGTTATGGATGAGACGGAAACCTTCTTGCATTTCGCCAAGGAAATTGTTTATTCCCACCACGAAAAATGGAACGGCACCGGCTATCCCGACGGGCTGGCGGGGGAGGATATCCCCTTGTCGGCGCGGCTGATGGCCGTGGCGGATGTGTACGACGCGTTAACCAGCAAACGGGTATATAAGGATGCCTTCAGCCATAATCAGGCGGTGGAACTTATCGTGCGGGAGGCAGGGGTCCATTTCGACCCGGATATTATCGAGGTGTTCCTGAAATGCCAGCACCGCTTCCTGGAAATATCCGAGCTGTATAAGGAGCCGCGGGGCATCATGGGGTAATATCCCTTCTTTTCCCTGGGGTGACTCTCCTCTAATGGCTGTGCCCATTTCGAGGCCTCCATTCCTGATCCTGCCTGCGGCATGGGCCAAGTAATGGAGGCGGGGGAGCCGCTACCGATTTTGCTGGAAATAGGCTATAATATATGCATGATGTGATTCTGGCACTATGTTAAGGAGGAGCTTCTTTTGGAAATGCGGGGCATTATGGGCGGGTTTTACCGTATATCGGAATGGATTATGCGGTTGAGCGCCATCAATCTTTTGTGGGTGATTTGTTCCATCCCGGTCTTTTTTATGCTGCTGACCATGCTGGCATCGCCGGAAATGACTGTGGATGTTATGCTTTCTTCTTTATGGATAATCGCAATTTTGTGTCCGTTTACATTGATCCCCGCCACAGTGGCGATGTACGGCGTTGCCCGCAAGTGGGTGATGGGGGATACGGATGTTCCTTTGTTTAAAACCTATTTCCGTTGTTATAAAGAAAACTACAAACAAGCCATGCTGGGCGGCCTGCTGTTTCTGGTTATCGGCGTTCTGCTGATTGTCTGTATCCGGTTTTATTCCTCCCAGACCAATGCCTTGCGCTGGCTGTCGTTTCTGTTTATCTCCTTTGGCGTCGTGTATGTCGGCGCATTGTTGAACTTCTTTTCATTGATGGTCCATTTTCATATGAAGCTGCTTCAACTGGTGAAGAATGCGTTTATAATGACTATGGGACAGCCGTTCACCTCCATCGGGATCCTGGCTACCAATGCGGTGATTGTGTATATCAGCACCCGGTACACCTTTTTGATCCCCTTCTTCATGGGCAGCGTCAGCGCCTTCGTGACCTTCTGGTATTTCTACCGCGGGTTCCAACGGCTGCAGGACAAGGCCGAGAAGGCCAAGGAAAAGGCCGGAGAGCTGGAAGCAGCAGAAGAGGACGAGCTGAACGCGCCGACCAAACTGTAGGTATATTCTGATATTTTACTTTTGCTTCAGCGAAGATTATAATAAAGACACATTCCTGCGATGTGCGTATTGGTCCTCCATTGTTTTGAACCAATGAATGTTTCTAGGGAGATCAAGATCGTCGCGCGGCTGACCTGCCCCCCTGATGCGGGGGACTTCAAAAGCGCGGCTGCGGTCACCCACCTGCGAGAGCGGGTTTGAAGCATAGAGGACCGGACGGCATAGGCGGGTAACCCAAAGACTCCTTCTTCGGAAGGAGTCTCAGACTGAAGACAAACGCCTTTGTTTCGTTTCGAAACAGAGGCGTTTGTTCGTAAGAGTAGAAAAATGGAAAAGAAGATGGGGTATTCCCTCTATGCCACTTGAGCGCCAGAGCCAAGTGGCTAGCTTTTTGAGATTCATGGCAGCAAAAACTAGCTTCGCCTGCATGGATACCTTCTTCAATCCGCGTAAGGTCGTCCAGCGCATGCCATGCTTTTCATTCATATCTGCAAAGACCCGTTCAATGGTCTCCTTGCGTTTTGAGTAAATCGCCTTATTCTCTTCCGTGTGACGAAGGTGATCGGCTTCCTCCAAGT
>JAEWAA010000689.1 GCA_023391955.1 Bacillota bacterium
CTGCACAAGGGCTCTCAACAACCCCAAGTCGGGCTGCTTATTGCCGCTGGTTGGACGTTGCGCTGCTGAAACGCCCGGCAACGCAAAAACCCCTCCGGATCATGCCCGGAGAGGCTTTGCAAACTCACCCTAATATAATCGCGGCAGCAGGACAAAGTAGGCGATAACCGAAAGCAGGCCCAATGCCACGGACCATATGCCAATGGATTTGTTGCCCGAAACGTAGGCGACTGCACCCATCACCACTGCCGCCGGTCCCAGTACAGCCGGCCAGAACAACAAGGACCCGATGGCAAGGACAATGGCAATCCAGGCCGTAGTCCGGTTGCCGCCCTTGTCCCTCTCGTTTCCGGCATCGGCAGCCGGAACCCGTTCCTTGTCGGCCCATTGGCCCAGCCGCGGCGCCATCCCGGAGGAAAACGCCTGTCCCGGCCCCAATTCGCCGCTAAACTCGATATATGAATCCTCAATATCCCTGTGGACGGAGCCTAACGACGGGTTTTCCCCGTCGATATTCCCCTCCACCCCCAGCTCGTCGCTGAATTCGCTGAATTTCTCTTCGTCATCAACGAACTCGGGTTCGTCCACCCGTTTGGCTTCTCCCTTTTCCCAATCCTTCTCGATTTCCATCTCTAGAGGGCCTCCTCTCTGGCAGAAGGCCTCACACCATCCTCCGGCCAACCCGGATTGATGGGCAAAGCCCCCGGACGGTTAAGATTTCGGCTTAAAGGTGTGGCAGCAGGTGTTCTTGGAATTGGGCGCATTGTCCTGATGTTCCGTATCGAAGGACTCACCGGCAAATTCGGCGTCGAATTTGGCATTGGCGTGCTGATCCACTTCGATCATGATCAGGTCGGCTCCGCATTTGTTCCCTTTGTTCCAGTATGCACAGTTGGAAACGGCACATTTTACGTCAGGCATCGTTATCACCTCCCCCATTCATTGTGCCCCGGGGAAGGGATTTGACCGCTGCGCCCGGTCCGTTAAATTTCCCCAGAGGGAAGTGTCCGGGCCTTGTGTGACGGCCTTGGCAGCTCCGTCAGATAATACAGGAAGGCCAGCATAGGAAGACATATTCCGGCAAACGATGCCAGCATCCAGCCGCCCTGAGCGTAAGCCCAGCCGCCAACTGCGGAGCCCAAAGCCCCGCCTGCGAAGAAAATCGCCATAAACAACCCGTTGACTCTGCCGCGGATTTCATCACCTAAAGCATAGATGGCCTGCTGGCCCAGCACCAGGTTGCCAGAAACCGACATGTCCAGCAGCACAGCAGCTGCACAGAAGAAAGCAACGGACAGGATTCGGTTGCCTGCAAAAGCATGAGTCAGCACAAAGGATAAAGCTGCGGTGACAATGGCAATACCGGTCAGCCGCCGGGTCCAGCCCTTGTCGGCCAGTCTCCCGGCAATGGGAGCAGCGGCAGCACCGGCAACCCCTACCAGGGCGAAAACAGCGATTTCGTTCTGGGAGGCGCGGAAATGATCGGACAGCCATAAAGGCACCACCGTCCAGAAGAGACTGAAGCTACCGAACAGACAGGCCTGGTACAAGGCTCTTCGGCGCAGCATAGGCTTGGTCCGAAGCAATTCCCAGAGCGACAGAAGAATCTGCGGATACCGTTCCCGGCTTTGGGGGATTCGCTTGGGTAAAACGGGAAGCAGCAGCATGATCAGCAGCCCCATAAGCACCGCCGACAAAAGGAATACCGCCCGCCAGCCCAACAGGCCTGCAGTAAGACTGGCGGCGGGGCGGGCCAGCATAATGCCCAGAAGCAGACCGCTCATAATATTGCCGACAATCCGGCCGCGCTGGTCCGCCGGAGCCAACGAAGCCGCATAGGGCACCAGGATCTGGGCGCCCACCGAGCCTGCCCCGATAAGAACCGCCGCCGCAAAAAACATGGCCATTCCATTGGCCAAGGCCGCCCCTGTCAACCCGGCAGCGGCCACCCCGAGCGCCATGGAAACCAGCCGGCGGTTTTCCAGCAAATCGCTTAAAGGCACGATAAACAATAAGCCGATGACATACCCGATTTGGGTCATGGTAACAATCAGCCCGGATGCGGCCGGCGATATGCCTGCGGATTGGCTGATGGGACCAACCAACGGCTGCGCATAATACAGATTCGCCACAATCAGTCCGCAGGCAGCGGCCAGGATAAACATCAGGCGTGCGGTCATAGCCGGGGGATTGGATAAGGATTGAAGCCGGTTTGAATTCTTCATCTTCAGGACCTCCGATTCAATTTAAATACTAAACGTATCGTTCAATAATTAAATAGTAAACGAATCGTTTAGTTTTGTCAACCCTTTTCATTCCAATTTGGGCCATATATAATAAACGTATCGTTTTTAAATTCTGAACAAGGGGATCTTGTTATGGAAAAGGAAAAAAAGCCTGGCCGTCCAAGAAGCGAAAGCACCCGCAAGGCCATCCTGGCCGCCGCCTGCGGGCTGCTGGAGGAGCAAGGGTTTAAGGCCGTAACCGTGGACGGGATATCCGAACGGGCCGGCGTCAGCAAAGCCACCATCTACAAGTGGTGGCCCAATAAAGCCGCTGTTGTAATTGAGGCCTTCTTCGAAGCCTCGGAAGCAAAGCTGGCGGTGCCGGATACCGGCTCCGTCCGTCAGGACCTGATTCTGCAGGTCCGGCATCTGGCAGGTTTTCTTACTAGCGGAGAAGGCAAAACGATCAAGGAGTTTATTGCCGAAGGGCAGTTCGACCCCAAGATTGCGGAGGAATACCGCAGCCGTTATTTTAACCCGCGGCGGCTGATCACCAAGGGAATGCTCGAGAAGGGTGTTGCCCGGGGAGAGCTGCGCCGGGACCTGGATGCGGAGCTGGCCATCGATCTGCTTTTTGCCCCCCTCTTCTACCGTCTTCTGATTACAGGGGAGCCGGTGGATGACCGGTTTATCGAGATGTGGATCGGGTATGCCCTTACCGGCTTGTCTGCGGGTACCGAAGCAGAAGCGCTGCAGCTTGAGCCCTAATCCCGCCTTCACCCCAATTAGACAACAAAAGCTCCGGACGGATCAGTTATCCGCCGGAGCTTTTTTGTTGTTGGGCATTTGCCATTTTGCGCAGAAACATGCCTAACGCGGGGTTGGGATTGCTTTTGTTCCAGACGGCGGCGATCTCCACCATTTCTACTCCATCCTCCAGCGGAATAATGCGCAGATGCCTGGATTGGTTCAGATATTTCATGGTGTACGAAGGCAGCAGCGCCACCCCCATATCGGCCGAAACCATCAGGAGGATGGATTCGGCATCCCGCGATTGCTGGATGATCATGGGCATGGACTGGTTGGCGAGAAAATCCTTGATCCCCGCTCCTCTGCCGCCTGTTTCCCGGTAGGAGGCGTCCATGAGCAGCAATTGCTCATGCTGCAGCTCCTCCAATCTCAGGGAAGGACGGTCCGCCAGCGGGTGGCCGGGATACACCACCGCCACCAGCGGATATCTCCGGACGGTGCGGCGCTCCAGTTCCTCATGAGTGCCCAGACCGTTGGCTATGGTGAACACAATATCCAAATCCCGGCTTTCCGCCGCACGGTACAGCTCCTCCGCATTGTTGCGGGTGAAGGACATGAACACATGGGGATAGTCCTTGTGAAAATCTAGGATCAGATTGGAGAAGGAGGTTTTTTCGTAGCCCTTCACAAACCCGATGTTCAGGGAGCCGGCAATGCCACCGGCAGCCAGATGGACTCTTTCGACGGCTTCCTCCGCACGGTTCAGGATGGCTTTGGCCTCCTGCAGGAAAACAAATCCGGCCGGAGTGAGCTCCACACGGTGTTTGGAGCGGATGAACAGCTTCGCCCCCAGACGGTCCTCCAGAGCCATAATCTGCTTGGTGATGGCCGTTTGGGAGATATAAAACTTCCGGGCGGCCTTGGTAAAGTTCAAGGCTTCCGCTACGGCCACAAAATATTCCAGCTGCTTCAGGTTCATAGGCGCCTCTTCACCTTTTAATAACTTTTAGTTATTATAGCGTGCAAAATCAATATTGGAAATACACGGATCCCGTCTATATAGTGTTTGTTTAGAACAGATTGCCGGGAGGGATCGGAAGACTCATGCTCAAGAACATACAGGCGATCCCGGCCGGCCTGATGCTGCTGCCCATGCTGCTGGCCTCGTGCATCAATACCTTTGCCCCGCAGCTTCTCCAGCTCGGAAATCCGGCAGCCGCTATCTTCACAGGCAATGGCACCATGACCATTGTCGGGGCCGTCTTAGTTTTTGCAGGCATCCAAACCCGTGTGTCTGATGTACTTCCCGCTCTCAAGCGGGGCGGCATTCTGGTGGGTGTCAAGCTGCTGATCGATATCGCCGCCGGATTGCTTCTCATGCGGTATGCAGGCATTCAGGGCATACTGGGGATTCCGGCTGTGGCGTGGATCGCCTGCTTGGCCAGCTGCAATCCGGGCGTGTACATCGCGCTGATGAACCAGCTTGGTGATCGGGCGGACAAGGCGAATTTCGCCATTCTTAACATCGTCGGGCTTCCCTTTGTGCCGGTGTGCATTCTCGGTTTTGCCAGGGGCTTCAGCATCGATTACATGAGCATTTTGTCTACCTGTGCCCCCTTTTTTATAGGAATGGCTTTGGGTGCCCTAGATGAGGAAATCCATGTTTTTACCAAAAACGGTACCGCACTGATGCTGCCGTTTATGGGCTTCTGCCTGGGCAGCGGGGTTAACCTGGTATCCGCTCTGGAGTCCTGGTGGCTGGGGCTGCTGCTGTATGTGGTGTATATGCTCCTGCAGATTCCCCCGCTATTGTTCATTGACCGGAAGCTCTTAAAGCAGCGGGGACATGCGGCCGTGGCCATCTGCTGTATAGCCGGTCTGTCCTTAACAGTGCCGTCCATCATGGCGGGAAGCGATGCCGCGTATAGCCCCTTCGTAGAGACGGCAACCGCCCAGCTTTCCTTCGTTGTGGTGGTGAGTGCATTCGCCACTCCGCTGCTCATGAAGATGCTGACCGCAAAAGCGGACAACCATAAAACCCATTTTACATTGACAGGAGAGAAGCAGGTTGAAGCTGATCGCATTTGAAGTCCGTGATGACGAAAGGGAAATATTCGGGCAATTATCCGCCGAATTCGGCTGGGAGACTGAACTGGTGGAGGAGATTCTGTCGCTGGATAACGTGGAACGGGCCAGGGGGTATGACGGCGTTACCATTCTCGGTCACAGCCTGCTCACCGCCGAAATCCAGGACAAGCTGATGGAGATGGGCATTTCCTGCTGCTCGACCCGAACAGTGGGCTACGACCATATCGATGTCCAATATGCACGCAGGACCGGCTTGCGGATCTGCAACTCGGATTACCCGCCCACGGGCGTCGCCGACTATACCATCATGCTGATGCTGATGGTGCTCCGCCATTACAAGCAGGCGCTGTGGAGAGGCCAAGTCAACGACTATTCCCTGAAGGGCCTGCGGGGCAGAGAGATCCATGACCTGACCATCGGCATCGTCGGAACCGGCCGGATCGGCAAAGCCGTTATTCAAAATCTCAGCGGCTTCGGCTCCAGAATACTGGCTTATGATGTGTTTCAGGACCCGGCGGTAGCGGAGAAGGCACAGTATGTGGACCTGGAAACCATCTACAGGGAATGTGATGTCATTTCTCTCCATACCCCCTTGAATGACAGTACCATGTACATGATTAACCGGGACACGCTTGCACGGATGAAGGACGGAGTGGTTCTGGTCAACTGCGCCAGAGGGGAATTGATGGACGTGGAGGCTCTCATTTGGGGCATCGAAAATCACAAAATCGGCGCTTTGGCACTGGATGTGATCGAGGGTGAAAGCGGCATTTATCACCGGGACAGGCGGACGGATATCCTGCAGAATAAAAACATGGCATACTTGCGCCAATTCCCCAATACTGTCATGACCCAGCATCTGGCCTTCTATACGGATACCGCCGTGGCCTCTATGGTGCGCTGCGCCTTCGAAGGAATCGCCAGCTTCACCGCCGGCCAGCCCTGCAGAACGGAAATCAAATAAGAATCTTTGCTTATAAAAGAAAAAGATGCCCCGCGGCATCTTTTTTTGTTTGCTTTAAGACAGCTCTGCCCGAGGGCAGGGCTTATATTTTTTCGCCCTGCATACGGCGTTTGGTAATGTAGTCGGTTTCGTAATAAGTCAGATCCTCGCGCAGCTCCTCGAAAATCTTGGACAGCTCGATGGTCAGGTCACGGACCAGGCGGCTGGGCTTCTTGCGGAAACGGATGGCGTCCTGGCCTGTGTAGGCATACCGGCCGTCCTCGGAGTAACATTCGTTCTTGGGGTAGAAGAAATTGTTGACGCAGTTATGATAAACGTCGTACAGCACCTTTTCGGAATAATCCAGATTGAATTGGGGACGGCGCAGACTGACGCCAAGCTTCTCGTACGCAACCTCCGCGAATACCAGAAGATGCCGGGTATCCTGAAGATACGCCCGGTAGAACTCGTCCATAGCCGGATCGGTTTCGGTGTTCAGCTGCTCCAGGGAATGATGGTTTAAGAACAGCTCCATCTTGGCGGTGGCTTCCTTGAGCTTGACCCGGGTGGTCTCGCATAAATTCTTTACGTTGTCATTGGGCATAACAAAATGTCCTCCTAAATGGTAATCCGTCAATACTGCCTAGACTCGGCGAGGCAGCGCGTCTTCCAGCTCTATCGTACCACAAACGGCAGGGAATCGGAATCCGAAAAAGCCGCGTTTCTGCATAAAAAGCACCTCCGGTTCCAACCCTAAGTCTGGACTTCAACAAACCTACGGCCGTGCCCATGCTGGCGCAACGTTTAAGGAGGAATAGCATTGAGGAGGCAAATTGTAACCATTGCGGCGCTGGCTCTGCTGGCGGTGCTGCTGACCCCCCGTGACGGGGACAAGGGAACCAGGCAGCAGCAGCTGGACGAGGGCAATGTGTCCCCGGCTCATGAGCTGAACATCAAACAACTGCAGGTGGCGGATGATGTGGAGGCAACCAATGTCCTGTGCCGCAAGCAGTGTGCCGTGGACCTGCGCAAGGCGGCGGCAGAGCTGGCGGCGGCCGGGCCCCGTGCTGCCGGAGACCGTCTGGCCGCCCTGCAGGCGGAGCATCCCCATATGGCAAGATTGTTTGTGACCTTTGGCCCCGAAGACGTTCACATGGATGGTATGCTGGCAGGCGAGGTGGCTCCGGAGGTTTTGGAGAAGGCCCAGCCTGAGCTTGATAAAGCCCTTCACATGGCGGCCATGGGCGGGGAATACCAGTCTCCGGCACTCACCACCTCCGACGGAACCTATTTCGTCATGTCCGGTATGGACCCCGGCGGCAGCCGTTCAGTTGTGACCGCGCTGGTTCGCCAGAGCATCTTGGGCAAGGTGAAGGAGCACCAAATCCGCAATCTGCGGGTGGTGCCGTACCCGGCCGAAGGCAACTGGAAAATCGAATCCGTAGACACGGATACGCTCTCGGACGTTACCGTGGACCACCCGGAGGAAAATGAAGGCACCAGCCACTACCATAAGAATCAGGTGGTGGTGAAATTCGCCACACCTCCCACCGAGGAGGAGCTGAAGCGCATCGCCCAGGAGCTTCATGCAGGGCCTGCCCAAAAGCTGGGTTACACCTATGTGTTCGAATCCTCCGATATGGAGGCTCAACAGATGATGGCCTATTTCAAGAGCTGGAATGTGGAATATGCGGAGCCCCATTATCTCTATTTGACCAATGACAGACTGCGTTTTATCCAATCGGCGGAGGTTACGGAGGGCGGCCAAAACAAATCCATGGACATGAACGGCGGCGTGCCCAATGACGCTCTCTATTCCCGTTACCAATGGAATCTGCCGCTTATCGAGACCCTTCAAGGCTGGAATATCGGCAGGGGCAGCCAGGACGTGAAGGTGGCGGTTGTGGATACGGGGGTAGACCTGAACCATCCGGATTTGAAGGACAATCTGCTGCAGGGGACCAACATTGTATCCCAGGGAGGCACTCCGCCCCAGGACGACGTAGGGCATGGCACTCACGTTGCCGGCATTATCTCAGCGTTGGTGAATAACAACGAAGGGGTAGCGGGCATGACCTGGTTCAACCCCATTCTGCCCATCAAGGTTCTGGATGCCTCCGGCTCCGGCAGCACCTATGCGGTAGCCCAAGGCATTATCTGGGCGGCGGATCACGGGGCGAAGGTGATTAATTTGAGCCTTGGCAATTACGCCGACGCGCAGTTTTTACATGACGCCATCAAATACGCCTACGACAAAGACGTGGTGCTGATTGCCGCCAGCGGCAACGACAATACGGAGCGTCCGGGATATCCCGCCGCGTATGAGGAAGTGTTTGCGGTAGCGGCCACCGACGCCAAGAAGAACAAAGCCAGCTTCTCCAATTACGGCAATTACATTGATGTGGCCGCTCCCGGCGTCAGCATTCCCAGCACCTATCCCGACAACCAGTATGCGGCGTTATCCGGCACCTCCATGGCCAGCCCCCATGTTTCCGCACTGGCTGCGCTGATCCGCTCGGCCAACCCGCTGCTGAAGAACACCGAGGTCATGGAAATTATGCGCAAGTCTGCTTCGGATATCGGGGAACCGGGCAGGGATAAATACTTCGGCTACGGCTTGATCGACGTGGTCAAAGCGCTGGAAATGGCCGATACCAGCCGGAATTCCCTAAGTTATATGCCGGAGTGGCTGTCCCGTCAGCTGGAACGCTGGGCAGGGGATCAGCCGGTCCGGTAATCTTACCAAGCATTCACGCACCCAAAGAACCACAAAAGCCGCTTCCCGCCTGATGAAGAAATCAGGTAAAGGAAGCGGCTTATTTTGCTGAGCCTTTAAGTGGTGGTTACTCCTTCACTCTCCGTACGGCCCCGTATGCCGCGGAGGAGGAGCTTGATGCATACAGCCGAAGCAGCTTGCTGGCTTCCTGCCTGATAAACTCCAGATGTTTGGCCCGCTCCGCCAGCTCCTCCTCGGAGACCTCCAGATGGATCAGGCGCTTCTGTACGTCAATCACTACGGTATCCCCGTCCCGGACCAAAGCGATAACCCCGCCGTCTGCGGCCTCAGGGCTGGCATAGCCGATGGATAACCCTGCACTGGCGCCGGAGAAACGCCCGTCTGTAACAAGCGCCACACGCTTGAACTTGCCAAGAATCTCCGTGCAGCGGTGAAGCTCACGCATGCCGGGTCCGCCACGGGGGCCTTCGTAGCGGATGATCACCGCGTCTCCCTCCTGGATTTTTCCTTCGTCATAGGCGTGGTCGAACTCCTCCTCGGAGTTGAACACCCGGGCCGGGCCGCTGAATTCACGGAGCTCGGGGGCAACGGCGGACTGCTTGATCAGACAGCCATCGGCCGCCAGGTTCCCCTTCAGCACAGCGATACCGCCTTCGTTATCAATCGGCGAATCGATAAAGTGGATCACATCCCGGTCCGTTACTTCAGCCTCTGCAATATTGGCGCTCATGCTGCGGCCTGTTACAGTGAGAGCTTCCCCGCGGATCAGTCCGCCAAGCTCCTTCATCAGCGCCGGCAGCCCGCCTGCACGCTGCAGGTCATTGGTGGTGTATTCCTGGTTGTTCGGGGTAACTCCGGCCAGGAAAGGCACTCTGCGGCTGATTTCGTCGAACAGATCAAGGGGCAGGGAAATACCCAGCTCATGGGCAATCGCCGGCAGATGCAGGCATGCGTTCAGGGAGCCGCCCATAGCCAGCAGTACCGAAATCGCATTTTCGAAGGCAGCTTGAGTCATGATCTGGCTGGGGGTAATCCCCTGGCGCACCAGTTGGACCGCCTGGCGGCCCGCCTCTTCGGCGGCATCCAGCTGCTCGTCGGACAGTGCCTGCATCCATGAGGTGTAGGGAAGAGACATCCCGAGAGCCTCGGACATGCCCTGCATGGTATTGGCCGTGCCCAGGAAGGGGCAGGCGCCGGGACCGGGATAATACTGGTTGGTGACCTCCACCAGGCCCTGCTCATCCAGCTTGCCATCCAAAAAAGCCCGCCGCGCTGCTTTGGATTCCTTGGGTTTGATGTGGTTGGGCATAACGCCTCCCAGCACTACTACGCTGGGCAGATTCAGCCGGGCAGCGGCCATCAGCATGCCGGGGACAATTTTATCGCAGGAGCTTAAGACCACCATGCCGTCGAAAATCCCGTGGCCGTTCACCATAATTTCCACACTGTCGGCGATAGTTTCCCGGCTGGGCAAGGAATATTTCATGCCTTGATGACCCTGGGCAATGCCGTCGCACACGGCGATGGTGTTGAATTCCAGAGCAACACCTCCCGCCGCCTCCACACCCTGCTTCACACGGTCTGCCAGCTGGCGCAGATGGACATGGCCGGGGACAATTTCATTCCATGAATTGGCGATGGCAATAACAGGCTTATCTAGACTTTTGTAATCGACTCCGCAGGAGCACAGATGCGCCTTCAGAATGGCGCGGGTGAAAGGAGCAATTTCCGAAATGCGGTTTTTCACAGCTTCTCCTCCTCGTGAAATTTTTCTCTTACTGCAATAATAAAAAATTTTTTTTCATTTTACAACAACTAAAATGTGAATTTTTTTTCTTTTTTCATGCCGCCGGAAAGCACAAAAAAACGCCTGTTTGCTTACAGGCGTTTCGTGGAGATAACCTCCCGGATTTTCTGCAGATTGCCGAGCGTCTCCTCCTGCCTGGCCAAGGACAGCCCCACGTAGAGGCTATCGATGATACACAGCTGGGCGATCCGGGCGGAGATGGCCTCTGTCCGGAAGGAGGTTTCACGGGTGGAGCTGTACAGCTTCACGTTCGCCAGCTGGGCCAGGGAGGATTTGGTGTAGCTGGTGATAACAATGGTCTTGGCGCCGGTTTTGCCAGCCGCCTTCACCACCTCGATAAGGTCCTTGCTGCTTCCCGAGTGGGAGATAGCCAGTACTACACTTTCCGGCCCTAACAGAGCGGCCGTTGTCAGCTGCAGATGGGGATCGGAGTGCATAACGCAGCTGATCCCCGCCCGGATGAATTTATTGTAGGCGTCCATAGCGATAGGCGCCGAACCGCCCACGGCATAGATGCAGACGTTGCGGGCGCTGTTCAAAAGCTGCACCGCCGCGTTTAAGGACTGTGTGTCCAGAAGCTGGAGAGTGTCCGTAATCCCGATAATATTGGAGGTGAACACCTTGCGGGCCACCTGGGCCATATCGTCCTCGGGCAGGACCTCCTCGTGGATATTCTGCACCGGCTGCTCCACCATTTCACCGGCCAGGGAAATCTTGAGCTCCTGGTAGCCTTTCATGCCGATTAGGCGGCACAGCCGGAATATCGTGGCCTCAGCACAGCGGGTAACCTCCGCCAGCTGCGTAATAGACAGGTGGACCACATCCTGAGGCTGGGCCAGAATATGGTCGGCCACTGTTTTGACCTTAGGCGGAAGATCTTTGTACACAGCCTGTATCCGAGCCAGGCCGCTGTTTGGGGTACGGGCTTTCACAGTCTTCACCGCCTAGTGTATAGGAATAAGTTTTTTGTTCCGATGAGGTTTATTATAAAAAAATTTTTTTCTTTCAGCAATACGGAAGCTTCCGGCCCTGTACAGACAAAAAAACAAACGGCTCCCGGCTGTATATCGCCGAAAACCGTTTCTGGATTCTCACATCAATGGAAAGCTTGCCGTAAGCCGGGTTCTGTACCTCGGGTGGTGATAACGGGGACTACCCTCCCACCAATGAGGCGACAATCATCTATCTAGGCCGTACATTGCTGCACGGCTCAAGCGACCAACCCGAACGCGCCTCGGGCTAAGGCTGGGGCGCGAAGCCCCTGCGTTCCTCTAGGTCTTGCTCCGGATGGGGTTTACCAGGCGCTATGTCACCATAGCCCCTCGTGGTCTCTTACACCACGGTTCCACCCTTGCCTG
>JAEWAA010000083.1 GCA_023391955.1 Bacillota bacterium
GGCTATGAGGATGAAGCCGGTCCCCGGATGATCTCCACCCCCTGGTTCGATGAGCCGATCCCCTTCCAGGAAGCTGCCGAAATCGGCACCCGCAAGGTGATTCAAGAGCATTCCACCCTTGGCGTCGTTATTACCACAGACGGCAGTATCGCCGAAATTCCGCGTTCCTCTTATGTGGATGCGGAAGAGCGGGTGGTAGCCGAGCTGAAGGAAGTCGGCAAGCCGTTTATTCTGGTCATCAACACGATGAAGCCTGACAGCGAGCCGGCCCAAGAGCTGCGTGCCGAGCTGTCCGCCAAGTATGATATACCGGTTATGGCCTTGTCCGCCGCCACTATGGGCGAAGATGACGTGCTCTCCGTGCTGCGTGAGGTGCTCTACGAATTCCCCGTGCATGAAGTGAACGTCAACCTGCCCAGCTGGGTGATGGTGTTAAATGAGAAGCACTGGCTGCGTACGGAGTTCGAATCCTCCGTCCGTGACACAGTTCAGGACATCCGCAGGCTGCGGGATGTGGACCGTGTGGTAGGCCAATTCGGGGCTTATGACTTTATCGAACGCGCCGCCTTGGCGGATATGAACATGGGCCAGGGTGTAGCCGAAATCGATCTGTTCGCCCCGGATGAGCTGTATGACCATATCCTCCAGGAAGTAGTCGGTGTGGAAATCCGCGGCAAGGATCATCTGCTGCAGCTGATGCAGGACTTCACCCATGCCAAGCGGGAATACGACCAATTCGCAGAAGCGCTGGAAATGGTCAAAACCACCGGTTACGGTATTGCACCGCCTACTCTGGCCGAAATGGCGCTGGATGAGCCCGAGCTGATCCGCCAAGGCTCCCGGTTCGGTGTGCGCCTGAAAGCCACTGCCCCTTCGGTACATATGATCCGGGTAGATGTGGAGTCGGAATTCTGCCCCATCATCGGGACGGAAAAGCAAAGCGAGGAGCTGGTCCGTTATCTGATGCAGGATTTCGAAGAAAATCCGCTGAAGATTTGGGAATCGGATATCTTCGGCCGGTCGCTCCACTCCATCGTCCGCGAGGGCATCCAAGGCAAACTGGCCATGATGCCGGACAATGCCCGCTACAAGCTCCAGGAAACCCTGGGACGGATCATTAACGAAGGATCCGGCGGTCTGATCGCCATCATTCTCTGATTACAAGCTTCCCCCTCCATAAAGCTCCGCCTGTGGAACCCCGGTCCGCAGGCTGGGGCTTTTTGCCTATTTATGCTCCAATACACGCAATTTGTCGTATCCGTAAGGGAAAACTTCATTTATCGACTTGAAATTGGGCCGACGGTGTATTACTATAAATTTGTTCGTTTTTATCCAATGGACACGTATAATTCCGAAAGAATCGGTAAACACATGTAATATACCGGGGGGAGGTGAATATGCATGAATAAATCCGATTTGATCGCCAAGGTTGCAGAAAGCTCCGAACTGTCCAAGAAGGACGCTACGAAAGCTGTCGAAGCGGTATTCGAGGCCATCACCGAAGCACTGCAAGGTGGCGACAAAGTTCAGCTTGTTGGATTTGGTAACTTTGAGGTTCGTGAGCGTTCCGCTCGCAAGGGCAGAAACCCGCAAACCGGCAAGGAAATCGACATTCCCGCAAGCAAGGTGACTTCCTTCAAACCCGGCAAAGCTCTGAGAGACGGTGTACAATAATCTCTCGTACATAGATGCTTATACGGAAAAACGACAGGCCGTGGAATCTGATTATCGGATTCTTCGGCTTTTTTGATGCCCTGCGGGCATCCGCGGAGCTCTTTCGGCGGAAAAGTCTGATTTATCTTGAATTGTCTGACTTTAAAAAAGTGATATCGAAAAGGTTGACACACCTTGCGAAATAAGGTAAACTCATTTTTGCCGCCGGGAAATGGCTGGCGCTTAAAGGTATCGGGGTATAGCGCAGCCTGGTAGCGCGCACCCTTGGGGTGGGTGAGGTCGCACGTTCAAATCGTGTTACTCCGACCATGTGAAGAAGACATCGTCAATCGCGATGTCTTTTTTCTTTATTGCCGGGCTTCGAAGTTGCTGCTATTCCCGAAGTCCTAATAATTTTTATCTGGAACGCTTTACAAATGGTTAAAAAACGAATATAATCGTTTTTGTTGACTTAAGGTATCGGGGTATAGCGCAGCCTGGTAGCGCGCACCCTTGGGGTGGGTGAGGTCGCACGTTCAAATCGTGTTACTCCGACCATATGAAGAAAGACATCGTTAACTGCGGTGTCTTTTTTCTTTTCTCCGGGGTTTGACAGGAGAGGGAGAATCTAGCATCATAGGGGTAGGAAGCTTTTAGAGGAGGTCCAAGCAGATGGACAAGGAGCAGGCGCAGAGCGGAGAATATTTCGTAGTGAAGGCCAAGGATAACGGTGTGCATGTCATCGGGTTGACCAGAGGACAGGACACGCGCTTTCATCATACGGAAAAGCTGGACAAAGGGGAAGTGATGATCGCGCAGTTCACCGATCATACCTCTGCAGTGAAGGTCCGGGGCAAAGCAATCATCTGGACAAAATATGGAGTTGTCGATACGGAAGAATAAGAATATCGGAATAAGCAGGCATAGCCTGCTTTTTTCTTTTGTACAATGGAAAGGGGGAATATGAATCGGCCGGGCCTGGGTACCGGCGGCTGGAGTTGATAAACAATGAAGCTTGCTGCGCGTTTGGCCGCGGCGCTCTTGGTGTCACTGGGGATTGCCTGGGGACTGTCCTGGCTGCCCCAAGGAAGCTCGCAGGCGGATCCGGTCTTCCAACCGGGGGGCGCCGGGTATCTGACGGAAACCAATCTGGTGGACGCACTTGCCTCAGTACCGTTGGATCTGGAGATTGCCGGTGCCAACCTGCAGCATGGTGTGCTTTCGGTGGATCTTTTTTTGCCGAAGGGTGTGAGCGGGGAAAGATTCGTCTATCATGATTTGTATGGGCTATGCAGCTTCTCCTGGAATTCCACCGCCAATGTGAATCATCTGCTGGTGCGGGTGCTGCAGCAGAACGCCGGCGACCGGCATTCCAAGGAGCTCCTGCTTGCCATGGAGGCCAAACGGAGCCAATGGAACGGGGAACCGCTGCCTGCGGACAGTCCCGTTGCGCTCCTCAAGAGCGAGCTGGAAAAGCAGGGGAATTTCAGCTATACCCCCGTCTGGATGAAACAAAACTGATCGCCGCCACAAAATATTCACGAAATCGTGCGGTCAATTGCAGGTTATGCTATAATTAAATGCTGTAGATTTGAGTGTGATTTTCATCATGTTCGGAGGCAACCGGATGAGTTTATTTCACCTGCCCGAGTTGGCAAAGCAATATACACAGTACGATATGATCCGGCTTCACACGGAAGTGCCGGCATTTCCGGAGGCGCGCTCCAGGCTTCTGTTGGCATTTCTTCATGAATCCGGCAATGCGGGAAAATCGGCAGAAAGCTTGACGCTGGCCGTATCTCTGGTTCAAATGGGCATCGACATCCACGAGATGGTTTCCATGTCCAATCAGGTGAAAGAAAAGAAGGCTGTCCGTTCCCGCCAGTTGAAGGTATTGGCGGGTGATTATTTCAGTTCGGGGTATTATCATCTACTGTCCGAAGCCGGGGAGATCGGCATGGTGGAGCATATTGCAGGTTCCATATGCGAGGTCAACCGGCTCAAAATGACGCTCTACGCCCGCATCCGGCAGTTGAAGCTGACCGCGGAGGAGTATCTTCAGCAGATGACGGGTATCCGCGCACAGCTTTTCGCCCGGTTCGACCATCTCATGAGAAATGGGCTGGGCAAAGCATGGCAGGACATACTTGAATCCTTCGTACGGTGCGAGCTGCTGGCGGACGAGCTAGATCAGCTTGGCAACCCGGAGCGGCTTCGGGAAAGCTGGGCATTCTGGCGGATGAGGGAGCAGGGGTACGGAGAAGTTCTCGGAGAACTGGAATCGTCCGCGGACAAGCGGGAGCAGGTTAACGCCTTGATGCAGAAATGCAGGATTAAGGAACAGCTTCTGCAGTTATTGGATGAGCAAGTGGGTCATTTATACGAAAAAGCAAAGCGACTGGATTCGGACAGACTGATGCAGGAGCTGCTGCAGATCGGGGATCCTTTTCTCCGTCTGGTGCGGCAGCCGCCGGCTGCTGGAGGAGCGATGAGGTGACAATCAGATGAGTTCCACCCAATCCAAGGAAAAATTTGTGCATGAGGTCTTTGAGAGTATCGCCCCCAAGTACGATCTGATGAATGATGTGCTGAGCTTCAGGCAGCATAAGTCATGGCGCAAGCGAACCATGAAGCGGATGGCCATGAAGCCGGGGGACACGGCCATCGACCTGTGCTGCGGCACCTGCGACTGGACCATCGCCATGGCCCAGGCCAGCGGCTCCGGGCGGATGGTCGGCCTTGACTTCAGCCGGAATATGCTGGAGCGGGGAAGAGAGAAGGTCCAGGATATGGGGCTGGAGCGGCAGATCGAGCTGATTGAAGGCAACGCCATGGAGCTTCCGTTCCCGGACAATACCTTCGATTACGCCACGATCGGCTTTGCGCTCCGCAATGTACCTGATTTGGTTAAGGTGATCGAGGAGATGCAGCGGGTGGTTAAGCCCGGCGGGATGGTGGTTTCACTGGAATTGTCCAAGCCTACCTGGCAGCCCTTCAAGTCCATTTATTATTTTTACTTCCAGCGGATCCTTCCTTTGCTGGGGCGCCTGCTGGCGAAGCGGTACGAGCAGTACAAGTGGCTGCCGGAATCATTGATCACGTTTCCCGATCATAAGGAATTGGCCCGGATATTCAGGGATTGCGGCCTGGAGCGGGTGGAAGCAAGGCCCTTCACAGGCGGGATAGCCGCCCTGCATCTGGGGATCAAACCCCTGCAGGAGAAGGGAGGCACTTCGCATGTGGAATAAAATCAAGATTTTCTTGGAAATGATTAAGTTTGAACATACGGTGTTCGCATTACCCTTCGCTTATATGGGAGCCCTGCTGGGTTCAATGACGGTGAACGGGCAGCTGCCCTCTTGGAGCCAGATCGGTTGGGTAACCCTGGCGATGGTGGGAGCCCGAACGGCTGCCATGAGCCTGAACCGGGTTATTGACAAGGCCATCGACGCACGAAATCCAAGAACGAAAAACCGTGCCATTCCCGCGGGTCTTATCAGCTCAGCAGAAGTAATCCTGTTTATAGTGGCCTCATTCGCCTTATTAATCTGGGCCAGCTCCCAGCTGAACCCATTATGCGTCAAGCTGCTTCCGATCGCCGTGTTTTTCCTGGTCTTTTATTCTTATACCAAACGGTTTACCTGGCTGTGCCACATCATCCTCGGCTTAACCATTGCGCTTGCGCCGCTGGGCGGCTGGGTGGCGGTGACCGGACGGATTGATTGGATCTCCATCGTGTTTTATTTGACGGTTGCATGCTGGACTGCAGGGTTTGATGTAATCTATGCCTGTCAGGATGTGGAGTATGACCGTTCCGCAGGCCTGTATTCCATTCCGGCGCGCTTCGGGATTGCCAAGGCTCTGATTATTTCAAGAGTGCTGCATGTGATGACCGCCATCGGTTTTGCCACCCTGTATCTGATCACGGATTTAAGCTGGGTATTTTTTGCGGGACTCATTATCGCTTATGTGATTCTGTATTATGAGCATCACCTGGTGAAGCCTCATGACCTGAGCAAGCTGAATACGGCGTTTTTTACGATGAACGGCATTCTGAGCATGCTGGTATTCGTATTTACCTTATTTGATATGGTGGTGCACTGATGTCAAAAGCAAGGAAGCCGTGGATCGTCGGTATAACGGGGGCAAGCGGTGTGGTGTATGGCGTTGAGCTGTGCCGCGAGCTGCTCCGGCAGAGGATCCCGGTGCATCTGGTTGTAACGGATGCCGGGTGGCGGGTGCTGAAGGACGAGCTGGGCTGGGACACCTCGGACCGCACAGCGGAGCTGAGAGCGCAGCTGGACCCGGCGGAAGGCCTGCTGACCCTTCATCCGGTCCGGGATGTGGGAGCGTCCGTAGCCAGCGGCTCCTTTCTTACAGCCGGCATGGTCATTGTCCCTTGCTCCATGGGGACCCTGTCAGCCGTGGCGAGGGGCGCCTCCGACAATCTGCTGGAGCGTGCGGCGGACGTGGTGCTGAAGGAGGGCAGACCCCTCCTTCTGGTCCCGCGGGAAACACCCTTGCATGCGATTCATCTGGAAAATATGCTAATTCTTGCCCGGAGCGGAGTGAAGATTATTCCTGCCATGCCGGGCTTTTACCACCAGCCCCGGAGCCTGGAGGATATTGTTCATTTCCTGGTGGGGAAAATCCTGGATATGATGGATGTCGAGCATGATATGTATACAAGATGGGGAGCGCATACGAATGAATCCATATCCGATACGGATCGGCCGGATTGATTACACCAATGTGTGGCCGATTTTTCATCACTTTCCTGAACAACGATTCACCGGACGGGTGGAGCTGCTCCGTCAGGTTCCCGCCAGCCTGAACCGGGCGATGGCGGAGGGGACGGTAGCCATGGGGCCCATATCCAGCTTTGCCTACGGCGAGCACGGGGATGAATACGTGCTGCTGCCGGACCTGTCCGTCAGCGCCTGGGGGCCGGTGAATTCCATCCTACTGTTCCACCGGAAGCCACTGGCCGAAATTGCGAACGGCCAGATTGCCCTGGTGAATACCTCGGCCACCTCCGTAAATTTGCTAAAGATCATCCTGGAGCATTATTATAAAGGGACACCGTCCTATTTTTCCTCCCCGCCCAATCTGGACGCTATGATGCAGGAAGCTGACGGCGCACTTCTAATCGGGGATGACGCCATCCGGGCAAGCTGGCTGGACCACGGTTACCAGGTAACCGATCTGGGGCAGGAATGGAACCGACTGACGGGGCATTGGATGTCCTTCGCTGTTTGGGCCATTCGGGAGGATGCGGTTAACGCATATCCGGAGCTGGTCCGCGAGGTTTACGAATCCTTCGTGGAAAGCAAGGAGAAGGGCTTGAAGGATGCCAGCGGCATGATCAGCTTGGCCGTGGCAACAATTGGGGGCACTGAAGCCTATTGGGACCGGTACTTTCACCAGCTGACCTACGACTTTGCCGAACCCCAGTGGAAGGGGTTGTCGCTGTATTTCAAGCTGGCTGCACAGCTTGGTCTGTTGGACAAGCAGCCGGTCATCCGGATCTGGAAGGAAAATACCTTAATGCAGGTGAAGGAATGAAAATAGTCGACATTTATGCCCGCTTAAAAAAAGATCTGAACCACATTGAGAAAGAGCTGGACCGTTCCGTCCGTTCGGAGCATGTCCAGCTGAGCGAAACTTCCTTGCATCTGCTGAAAGCGGGCGGCAAGCGGCTGCGTCCTGTGTTTGTCCTGCTGTCCGGCCAATTTGGCCGGTACGATATGGACAGGCTGAAGAACATTGCCGTTTCCATGGAACTGATCCACATGGCCTCGCTGGTCCATGACGATGTGATTGACGATGCGGACACCCGCCGCGGCCAGCCCACCGTCAGGGCCAAATGGGACAACCGGGTGGCTATGTATACGGGCGATTATATTTTTGCCCGGGCCTTAGAGGTCATTACCCAGCTGCCCGACCCCCGGATCCACCGCTCCATGTCCTCCGCCTTGGTGGAGATGAGCATCGGTGAAATGGAGCAGATCCGTCTGTTTTTCCATTCGGGCCAGCGGGTAAGGGATTATCTGCTCCGCATTAAGCGGAAAACGGCCCTGCTCATCGCAGTAAGCTGCCAGTTGGGGGCCTTAGCGGCGGAAGCGGGAGATGTGATCAGCTCCAAGCTGTACCAGTACGGTTATTACGTCGGCATGGCTTTCCAGATCAGGGATGATGTGCTGGATTTAAGCGGCACGGAGGAGCAGATTGGCAAACCGCCGGGAAGCGATATCCGCCAGGGCAATATTACTTTGCCGGTCATCTACGCGCTCCGGCAGGAGGATTTAAATGTAGAGCTCCTGACGGAAATAGAGCGTATCCAAGCCGCTGACGGACAAACGGACATCAGCCGCTTTTTGGAGCTGGTGCTGTCCAGCCGGGGTGTGGAGCGTGCGGAAGCCTTGGCTGAGCGTTATATCCAAAAGGCCATTCAGGTGCTGGATTCCCTTCCCGCAGGCCGCCATAAGGATGATTTGGTCCGGATCGCCCATTTTGTGGGCAACCGCTCGTATTAGCAGTTGCTCCTGATCTGCCGTGTTGTGACGAAGAAAACGAAGGATTTACGTTTGGTGCCGCTCCGATACATAAGCATCGTTTGCATTTGCGAATCATACTTATATAGAGTACACTAGTCATGTGATTTTCGTCATACATAAACTGAGGTGATGACAGTTGGATAAGACTTTCTTGATGGTGAAGCCCGATGGTGTGCAACGCGGATTAATCGGAGAAATTGTGAAGCGCTTTGAAATGAAAGGGTTTCAACTTATCGCCGCCAAGCTGTTGATTGTCTCCAAGGAACAGGCGGAATTTCATTATGCGGAGCACCGGGAAAAACCGTTCTACGGGGAATTGGTGGATTTTATCACCTCCGGACCGGTGTTTGCCATGGTTTGGCAGGGGGATGATATTGTGACCCTCTCGCGGCTCATGATGGGCAAAACCAAAGCAGTGGATGCAGTTCCCGGTACCATCCGGGGCGATTTTTCGATACATACGGGCATGAACCTGATCCACGGCTCCGATTCGCCGGAAGCGGCGGTTAGGGAAATCGGCAACTTCTTCCGTCCGGAGGAGCTTGTTGCCTATGAACGGGCAAACAGCAGATGGATTTAAGCGTTATCATCCTGCGGACACCTGGATTCTTGGAATCCGGGTGTTTTTGTTTGCGTTAAACCTGCAAATGCAAGGATTTTTTGTCGCTGGAAGAAGGAGTTTGGCGCAAACGCATGGAATACATAGCGGAGCCGAACGCATTTATCCGAATGTGTCCTGTCCGGTACTTAAATAAGAGAACAAGCATCGTAAGCATCAGCTGTGGGTCTCGAAGGGAAGACTTCCTAGCGCATGCCGACCCGGGAGGAAAATAGACGATGGAAGACAAGGATTTTGCCCTCTTTATTAAGAAGGTTAAGGATTTTACCGCGATTGATTTGTCCCAATACAAAGAAGCGCAAATGAAACGGCGTCTTACCACTCTGCGTGAAAAG
>JAEWAA010000087.1 GCA_023391955.1 Bacillota bacterium
TGGGAAGGTTACAACTACGAGGATGCCATCCTGCTCAGCCAAAAGCTGGTCAAGGAGGATGTGTACACCTCCATCCATATCGAAGAGTACGAATCCGAAGCCCGGGATACCAAGCTGGGACCTGAAGAAATCACCCGGGATATCCCCAACGTGGGCGAGGATGCATTGAAGAACCTGGATGAGCGCGGCATTATCCGTGTTGGTGCGGAAATCGGCGCCGGCGATATTCTGGTAGGCAAGGTAACTCCGAAGGGTGTAACCGAGCTGACTGCGGAAGAACGCCTCCTGCACGCCATCTTCGGTGAAAAGGCACGGGAAGTGCGGGATACCTCCTTGCGTGTGCCTCACGGTACCGACGGTATTGTTGTGGATGTGAAGGTCTTCACCCGTGAGAACGGCGACGAGCTTCCTCCCGGAGTCAACCAGCTGGTGCGTGTCTACATTGCCCAGAAGCGGAAGATTTCCGAAGGCGACAAGATGGCCGGACGTCACGGCAACAAGGGTGTTATTGCACGGATCATGCCGGAAGAGGATATGCCCTTCCTGCCGGACGGCACACCTGTTGAAGTTGTGCTGAACCCGCTGGGCGTACCGTCCCGGATGAACATCGGCCAAGCGCTGGAGGTTCACTTGGGCATGGCCGCCAAGATGCTGGGCATCCACACGGCAACCCCGGTATTCGACGGCGCGCGTGAAAACGACGTATTCGATACCATGGTGGAAGCAGGCATGGCCCGTACCGGTAAATGGCAGCTTTGCGACGGCCGGACCGGCGAACCCTTCGAACGTGAAGTTACCGTCGGCGTCATGTATATGATCAAGCTGGCGCACATGGTTGACGATAAGATTCACGCCCGTTCCACAGGTCCATACTCGCTGGTTACCCAGCAGCCGTTGGGTGGTAAAGCCCAGTTCGGCGGCCAGCGCTTCGGCGAAATGGAAGTATGGGCGCTGGAAGCATACGGCGCTGCTTATACGCTGCAAGAAATTTTGACCGTCAAGTCCGATGACGTGGTTGGCCGGGTGAAAACCTACGAATCCATCGTCAAAGGCGAGAATGTGCCGGAGCCGGGCATTCCCGAATCCTTCAAGGTTCTGATCAAGGAATTGCAGAGCCTGGGTATGGATGTCAAGATCCTCTCCGAGAACGAAGAAGAGATCGAGATGCGCGAAATCGACGAAGACGAAGTCACCAGCGATAAATTGAACCTCAATCTGGAAGGATCGGAGCTGGGGGCGGAGTAATCCAAAACCAGCTTTGGTCCAAACAGAAAAAATTGTCTATCGACGATTGACCGATCCCGGGGGTAAACGCACGGCACCGCTAGTATGCCGCCATGCGTTTACCCTTCGGGTCATCCCCTGCCCCTAGACCGTGTACCGCTCCAACAATTTTAAGGAGGGCTGCTCCTTGATCGACGTCAATAATTTTGAATCCATGAAAATTGGCCTTGCCTCGCCGGAGAAAATCCGTTCCTGGTCCCGCGGCGAAGTCAAAAAGCCTGAAACCATTAACTACCGTACCTTGAAGCCGGAGAAGGAAGGCCTCTTCTGCGAGCGCATCTTCGGTCCTCAGAAGGACTGGGAATGTCATTGCGGCAAGTACAAGCGTGTCCGGTACAAGGGCGTTGTCTGCGACCGCTGCGGCGTGGAAGTGACAAGAGCCAAGGTCCGCCGGGAGCGTATGGGCCACATTGAGCTGGCTGCTCCGGTTTCGCATATTTGGTACTTCAAAGGTATCCCCAGCCGGATGGGCCTGGCATTGGACATGTCTCCCCGTTCCCTGGAGGAAATCATCTATTTCGCATCCTACGTGGTAACCGATCCCGGAGATACACCGTTGGAGAAAAAGCAGCTTCTGTCTGAGAAGGAATACCGCAGCTACCGTGAAAAGTACGGGTATGCTTTCCAAGCGGGCATGGGTGCTGAAGCCGTTAAACGCCTCCTGCAGGATATCGACGTCGAGAAGGAAATGGAGAGCCTGAAGGAAGAGCTGAAAACCGCCCAGGGGCAGCGCCGCAACCGCGCTATCAAACGCCTGGAGGTTATCGAGGCTTTCCGGAACTCCAAGAACCTGCCCGAGTGGATGGTCTTGGATGTGCTGCCGGTTATTCCTCCTGAGCTTCGTCCGATGGTTCAGCTGGATGGCGGCCGTTTTGCCACCTCCGACTTGAACGATCTGTACCGCCGCGTTATTAACCGGAACAACCGCCTGAAGCGTCTTTTGGACCTGGGCGCACCGGATATCATCGTTCAAAATGAAAAGCGCATGCTGCAGGAATCAGTAGACGCGCTGATCGATAACGGCCGCCGCGGCCGCCCGGTAACGGGTCCCGGCAACCGTCCGCTCAAGTCCCTCAGCCATATGCTGAAGGGTAAGCAAGGCCGTTTCCGGCAGAACCTGCTGGGTAAGCGCGTTGACTACTCCGGCCGTTCCGTTATCGTGGTAGGACCGGACCTGAAGATGTACCAATGCGGCTTGCCTAAGGAAATGGCTCTGGAGCTGTTCAAACCCTTCGTAATGAAGGAATTGGTCAACAAGGGCCTGGCCCATAACATCAAAAGCGCCAAGCGCAAGGTCGAACGCAGCAGCGGCGAAGTATGGGACGTTCTGGAGGAAGTCATCAAGGAGCATCCGGTTCTTCTGAACCGTGCGCCGACCCTTCACCGTCTGGGCATCCAAGCCTTCGAGCCGATTCTGGTAGAAGGCCGCGCCATCAAGCTTCACCCGCTGGTTTGTACCGCGTACAACGCCGACTTTGACGGAGACCAAATGGCGGTTCACGTTCCGCTCTCCGCTGAAGCTCAAGCGGAAGCCCGCATTCTGATGCTGGCCTCCGGCAATATCCTGAACCCCAAGGACGGCAAGCCTGTTGTTACCCCGTCCCAGGACATGGTGCTGGGTTCCTTCTACCTGACCATGGCCGATCAAGGGGCCAAGGGAACCGGTATGCTGCTTGCTTCCGTTGAAGAGGCTGTATCGGCTTATTACCGCGGCGCTGCTTCCCTGCACGCAGTAGTTGCCATCCCGGCCAAGCTGCTGGGCAAAACCAGCTTTACACCGGAGCAGCAGGAAGCCATTCTGATCACCAGCATCGGCAAGATTATCTTCAACGAAATCTTCCCTGCCGACCTGCCGTTTATCAATGAACCGACCAAGAAGAATCTGCTGAACGGAACCCCGGACAGCTACTTTGTCTTCGAAAAGGGCGGCGACATCAAGCAGCGGATCGCTGATCTGAACACAGCCAGACTGGCTGTGGGCAAGGACTTCCTGGGTACGATCATCGCGGAATGCTTCCGCAAGTACAAGACCATGGAAACCTCCATCATCTTGGACAAAATCAAGAAGCTGGGCTTTACCTACTCCACCCGCGCCGGTATTACCATCGCCGTATCCGACGTGGAAGTGCCTCAGGAAAAGCATGAGCTTCTGGGCGAGTCCGAAGAAAAGGTCCGGGTGGTTACCAACCAGTACCGCCGCGGTCTGATTACCGACGACGAACGGTATGACCGGGTTATCTCCATTTGGTCCAAGACCAAGGACGATATCACGGACATCCTGATGAAGAACCTGAAGAAGTTCAACTCCATCAACATGATGGTGGAATCCAAGGCACGGGGTAACAAATCGCAGATCACCCAGCTGGGCGGCATGCGCGGACTGATGGCAACGCCGACAGGCCGGATTTATGAATTGCCCATCAAGTCGAACTTCCGTGAAGGCCTGACAGTATTGGAGTACTTTATCTCTACTCACGGCGCCCGGAAGGGTCTGGCGGATACGGCCCTCCGTACCGCAGACTCCGGTTACCTGACCCGCCGTCTTGTTGACGTGGCTCAGGACGTAATTGTCCGTGAAGAAGACTGCGGTACCGATAAGGGATCCGTGGTTGCGCGTATCCAAGACGGTAAGGAAGTCATTGAGGATCTGTACGACCGTATCGAAGGACGTTATTCCTTCGAGACTCTTCGTGATCCCCAAACCGGTGAAGTTATCGTCGGCCGGAATCAGCTTATTGATTCCGATATTGCCGAGCGCATCATCAAAGCAGGCATTGAAAAGCTGCAAATCCGTTCCGTACTTTCCTGCCGCACCTACCACGGCGTGTGCAAGAAGTGCTACGGCCGGAATTTGGCTACCGGGGAGCACGTGGAAATCGGCGAAGCAGTGGGTATCATTGCCGCTCAATCCATCGGTGAGCCAGGTACCCAGCTGACCATGCGTACGTTCCATACCGGCGGCGTTGCCGGTGATGACATCACTCAAGGTCTTCCGCGGATCCAGGAGCTTTTCGAAGCCCGGAACCCCAAAGGCCAAGCGACCATCACTGAAATCGACGGCGTCGTGAAGGATATCCGTGAAGGCAAGGACCGCCGGGAAATTGAGGTTCACGGTGAAGCGGAATCCAAGACCTATTCCGTTACCTACGGTTCCCGTGTGCGTGTAACCAAGGGTCAGGCTGTTGAGGCCGGCGATGAGCTGACCGATGGCTCTATCGACCCCAAGGAAATGCTGCGCATCAAGGGTATCCGCGGCGTGCAGAACTACATTCTGCAGGAAGTGCAGCGGGTATACCGGAACCAAGGCGTAGAAATCAACGACAAACACGTGGAAGTTATGATCCGTCAGATGCTGCGCAAAATCCGCGTTGTAGATGCAGGTGACACCACGCTCCTGCCAGGCTCCTTTGTCGATATGCATGAATACGAAGAAGCCAACAAGGTTGTGTTGATGGATGGAACCGAGCCCGCCGTGGCGAAGCCCGTTCTTTTGGGTATCACCAAGGCGTCTCTGGAAACCGACTCCTTCCTGTCTGCGGCTTCCTTCCAGGAAACCACACGCGTACTCACCGATGCTGCTATCAAGGGCAAGGTGGACCGGCTGTTGGGTCTGAAGGAAAACGTATTGATCGGTAAGCTGCTGCCGGCTGGTACAGGTATGGCCCGTTACCGGAACGTCAGAATTTCCGACCAGTATATCGAAGCCGCGGAAGCAGCCGCCCTTGCGGCCGCACAGGCTGGAGAGCCCCAGGAAGACGGGGAAGTACCGGTTGTCGCCAACAAGTAAGATATGCGCATGAGAAAATCTGGTGCCAAGTTTGAAAAGATTCTTTCTTGACACCGGATTTTCAAAATGCTAATATATCAAAGTGTGCCAAAATGGTTAGCCCGTGTGTCTCTTTGGAGGATGCCTTATGTCTTATGATAAAGTCAAACAGGCGGGTAAGCTTATTGTAGGTGCGAAGCAGGCTTTGAAAGCCGTCGAGGCCGGTTCGGTCCGGGAGGTTTTCGTTGCCAAAGATGCAGATCCGCGAGTGACGAGCAAGATGGTGAGCCAATGCAGAAAGCTCAGTGTCCCCGTGACGTACGTCGAGTCCATGAAGCAGTTGGGCAAAGCGTGCGGCATTGATGTGGGCGCTGCGGTGGTAGCAGCGGTGAATGAATAAAGAATTGAATGTTTTTGTAAGGGTTGGTATAAAGGCGGACTGGCCCCTGCAAGAACATTTCCTTTGTCCATTTATGATTCGCCTGGGTCTGTGGGCTTGTTTTCAAAAGCTTAACAATCCGATTTATTTTTGGAAGGAGGTGCCTAAATGCCAACAATCAACCAGCTGGTACGTAAAGGCCGTGAAGCGAAAGTTGTGAAATCCAAATCTCCTGCACTGCAAAAGGGCTTCAATGCTCTGAAGCGTGAGGAAACTGATCTCTCCGCTCCGCAAAAGCGTGGCGTATGCACTCGTGTAGGTACAATGACTCCGAAGAAGCCGAACTCTGCGCTTCGTAAATATGCTCGGGTACGTCTGTCGAACCGCATCGAGGTTACAGCGTACATTCCGGGTATCGGACATAACCTGCAAGAGCACAGCGTTGTTCTTGTACGTGGTGGCCGGGTAAAGGATCTTCCCGGTGTCCGTTATCACATCGTCCGCGGCGCACTGGATACTTCCGGTGTGAACAACCGGATGCAAGCCCGTTCCAAGTACGGTGCAAAGCGTCCTAAGAAGAAGAAGTAATTGACTACACCTGATTTCAGGATGATTCTTGTAAGAAAGGGGGATAACTATGCCTCGTAAAGGTCCCGTAGCGAAAAGAGACGTATTGCCTGATCCGATATATAACTCCAAGTTGGTCACCCGTCTGGTAAACCGCATTATGATCGATGGCAAGAAGGGCACTGCCCAAACCATTCTGTATAATGCGTTTAACCTGATCAAGGAGCGCACCAGCAAAGAACCCATGGAGGTTTTTGAGCAAGCTATCAAAAACATCATGCCGGTTCTGGAAGTTAAGGCTCGCCGTGTAGGCGGCGCCAACTATCAAGTGCCGATCGAAGTGAAGCCGGAACGCCGTACTTCCTTGGGTCTGCGCTGGTTGGTGAACTACTCGCGTCTTCGTGGTGAGAAGACCATGGAAGAGCGTCTGGCTGCCGAGATTATCGACGCCAGCAACAACACCGGCGCTTCCGTTAAGAAGCGTGAAGACACTCACAAGATGGCGGAAGCCAACAAAGCCTTCGCACACTACCGCTGGTAGGATATACACCATAATAAGAGGATTCGAAAGGAGATCATACTATGGCAAGAGAGTTCTCCTTGAAGGATACGCGTAACATCGGGATTATGGCGCATATCGATGCAGGCAAGACTACCACAACCGAACGTATTCTGTTCTACACCGGTCGTACACATAAGATCGGTGAAGTGCACGAAGGCGCGGCCACCATGGACTGGATGGAGCAGGAGCAAGAGCGCGGCATTACGATTACGTCTGCCGCGACTACCTGCCAGTGGAAGGGTCACCGCATCAATATTATCGACACCCCGGGTCACGTTGACTTCACGGTTGAGGTTGAACGTTCCCTTCGTGTTCTCGACGGTGCAGTTGGTGTGTTCAGTGCCAAGGAAGGCGTTGAACCCCAATCCGAAACCGTATGGAGACAAGCGGACCGTTATGGAGTACCGCGTATCGCATACATCAACAAAATGGACATCATCGGTGCGGACTTTTTGGCCGTCATCGAGCAAATGCGCGACCGTCTTCGTGCCAATGCTGTAGCTATCCAATTGCCTATCGGCGCTGAGGCTGATTTTATCGGCATCATCGATTTGGTAGAGCAAGTGGCTTACATGTATAAGGACGATCTGGGCAAGGACATCGAGAAGGTTGAGATTCCTGCCGAGTATGCCGAGAAGGCTGCCCAACTCCGTTTGGAGCTGGTAGAGAAAGTGGCTGAGCTTGATGAAGAGCTTACCATGAAGTATCTTGAAGGCGAAGAAATCACCGTTCCGGAAATCAAAGCTGCACTGCGCAAGGGCGTATGTGAAGTGAAGATCTATCCGGTAATCGTTGGTTCCTCCTACAAAAACAAAGGTGTTCAGCTGATGCTGGATGCTGTTGTTGATTACCTGCCCGCTCCTATCGACGTACCGGATATCAAGGGTACGCTGGAAGACGGAACAGAAGCAACCCGTAAATCCTCTGACGAAGAGCCGTTCTCCGCTTTGGCGTTCAAGATTGCCACCGACCCTTATGTGGGCCGTCTGACCTTCTTCCGCGTCTATTCCGGATTCCTGAACTCCGGCTCCTACGTGCTGAATTCCACCAAGAACAAACGTGAGCGCATCGGCCGTATTCTGCAGATGCATGCGAACAGCCGTCAGGAAATCAGCATCGTATACGCAGGTGATATTGCAGCTGCCGTTGGTCTGAAGGACACCATCACCGGTGACACCCTGTCCGACGAAAAACACCCGGTTATCCTGGAGTCCATGAACTTCCCTGAGCCGGTTATCTCCATCGCGGTAGAGCCGAAAACCAAAGCCGACCAAGACAAGATGGGCGTTGCCCTGTCCAAGCTGGCTGAGGAAGATCCGACCTTCCGCTACTACACGGACGAAGAAACGAACCAAACGATTATCCAAGGTATGGGCGAGCTCCACCTTGAAATCATCGTTGACCGTATGCTTCGCGAGTTCAGAGTAGAAACCAACGTGGGTAAACCCCAAGTTGCCTACCGCGAAACTTTCCGTTCCACTGCCAAGGTGGAAGGTAAGTTCGTTCGCCAATCCGGCGGCCGCGGCCAATATGGCCACTGTTGGATCGAGTTCGAACCGCTTGAAGCTGGCTCCGGCTTTGTCTTCGAAAACAAGGTTGTCGGTGGCGTAGTGCCGAGAGAGTACATCGGTCCTGTACAAGCCGGTATTGAAGAATCCATGAAGAACGGCGTATTGGCAGGCTTCCCGCTGGTAGACATCAAGGCAACCATCTTCGACGGTTCCTACCATGATGTTGACTCCAACGAAATGGCCTTTAAGATTGCCGGCTCCATGGCTCTGAAAGCCGCTAAGGACAAGTGTAACCCGGTTCTTCTGGAGCCGATCATGAAGGTAGAAGTTACCGTGCCGGAAGAATACATGGGCGACGTTATGGGCGACCTGAACTCCCGTCGTGGCCGCATCGAAGGTATGGATGCCCGTGCAGGCGCACAAATCATCCGTGCTAAGGTGCCGCTGTCCGAGATGTTCGGCTACTCCACAACCCTGCGCTCCCGTACCCAAGGCCGTGGCGTATACTCCATGGAAATTTCTCACTATGAAGAAGTGCCGAAGTCGATCAGCGAAGAAATCATCGCGAAGAACAAAGGCGCATAAGTAACTCAATTTTACATTTTAAGGAGGAGAACAACAAATGGGTAAGGCAAAATTCGAACGTAATAAACCCCACGTTAATATCGGTACTATCGGTCACGTTGACCATGGTAAAACCACTCTGACTGCTGCCATCACAACCGTTCTTTCTAAGAAATACGGTGGTGCTGCTATAGCATTCGACCAAATCGACAAGGCTCCTGAAGAGCGCGAGCGCGGTATCACCATCTCCACCGCTCACGTAGAATATGAAACTCCGAACCGTCACTATGCTCACGTTGACTGTCCTGGACATGCTGACTATGTCAAGAACATGATCACTGGCGCAGCTCAAATGGACGGCGCTATCCTGGTTGTATCCGCTGCTGACGGCCCGATGCCGCAAACTCGCGAGCACATCCTTCTGTCCCGCCAAGTAGGCGTTAACTACATCGTCGTGTTCCTGAACAAATGCGACATG
>JAEWAA010000100.1 GCA_023391955.1 Bacillota bacterium
CCTCCATCATGTCCATCTTGTCTTTGTTTTCGTTGAAAATCTTCTGGCCGTTATAAATAATGACCATGTAGCCGATCGTGGCGCAAATAATGGCGATTGCTGCGGTAATGCCCATTGCGATAAACAGCTTGCCATAGGAAAAGCGGCGCTTGCCCGGTTTCTTGGTTTTTGATTTGGCGGGTTTTCGGTTGGCCACCTCTTCATCCCCCTGTCTCTTTGTCGGATATGTCCTGTGAATAATAAGAGCAACCCCTTGAGTAGGGATTGCTCCTCAGGCGCTATTCTATTTGACGTACCGGATATGCAAAAGGTTTCGTTTTCCAATCCAGGCAGGCGCGGACCGCTTAGTCGTTATTGACCTCCTGGTTGAAGGAAACTGGGCGGAGCGGTGTAAAGGTGGAAATGGCGTGTTTGTAAATCATCTGCTGCTTGCCTTCGCTGTCCACGATAATGGTGAAATTATCGAAGGCCTTGATTACGCCGCGGATCTGGAATCCGTTGGTGAGATATACCGTTACCGGGATGTTTTCTTTGCGGAGCTGGTTTAAGAAGTTGTCTTGGATGTTAATGGACTTGTTCATGGATGGAATCCCCCTTCAAAGTGTAAGACGCCTTATATGTCAAATCTGCGGATATTCATGCTCTCCAATATATTCCGTAAGACCTTCGAACTTTCCTGCTAGTATTTCATGGAATTTGTGCAGGATACGTGAAAGTTTTGCATGTTCCGGTATTTCAATCCAGTTAATTTCCTTCATATGACGGAACCAGGAAAGCTGGCGTTTGGCAAAATGGCGGGTGTCCCGCTTCAGCAGCCGGACTGCCTCCTCAAGGGTTGTTTCTTGCTCCAGGTAAGCCGCAATCTCCTTGTAGCCCAAGCCCTGCATGGAAATATGGCTTCGGGCCAGTCCCCGGGCCATAAGCCCTCTCACCTCGTCCACCAGGCCCTCGTCCATCATCTGGTCAATGCGGGCTTCAATACGGTTATATAAAATATCCCGATCCATTGTCAAGCCTACGAGGCACAGATTGTAGGGCGATTCTCTGGTTTGACCGGCAAGCTGCTCGGTAAGCGTACGTCCTGTAAGGTGAAAAACCTCCAGTGCCCGGATTACCCGGCGGGTGTCGTTGGCGTGAAGTCTGCCGGCACTGCCCGGGTCCGTCTCGGCCAGCCTAGCATGGAGTGCCTCCGGTCCAAACTCCTCGAGAAACCGTCGCTGCTCCTCGCGGAACTCCTCATCAGAGCCCACATCACTAAACTGGAAGTCGTAACAAATGGATTCAATATACAGCCCCGTTCCCCCCACAATAAAGGGGACCGCACCACGGCTGCCGATGTCAAAGATCAACTGCCGCACTCTTTCTTGAAACTCCGCCACCGAAAAAGGGTAATCCGGCTCGCAGATATCCAGCATATGGTGGGGTACACCCTGCATTTCCCCGCTGGTAATCTTGGCTGTACCGATATCCATTCCCCGGTACACCTGCATGGAATCCCCCGAAATAATCTCGCAGCCGTAGCGTTTGGCAATTTCCACGCTCAACCCCGTTTTGCCGATGGCGGTTGGCCCCAGCAGCACCAATAGCGGCGGCTTGTCCCCGGGATGACGGAAGAGTCCGGCCTTATTCATACATCCATCACTCCGTATGCAATTTTCGTATTGGGCCGGAATAACATGCGGAAGCCCAAACGCTCGAACTCTCCGCTTTCCCGGTGCTCCTTCAGCACGACCCGGCGCCGGGCAACCCGCCTGGCCTCCTGAATCGCCTCAGCCTGCAACGCGCTAGCGTTGGCAATGGCCTTTAAGGGAGCAAGGGCGTTGGTCTCCTCAATGGTCTGGCGGAACATCGGATCAAAATAGACCACATCCGCGCTATTGTCAGGCCGCCGCTTTAATTCGGCCAGATGGTCGGTCTGGATCACTTTTACCCGCCGCATGGCCTGGTCAAGCACCTCCAGCCCGGATTCGTAGGTTTTTAGGCCATCCTCCACCAAAAGGGCAACGAGAGGTTCGCTTTCGAGTGCAGTTACCTCGCCTGCCGGGCCTGCCGCATAAGCGAATAGAATGGATTCCGAACAAAGTCCTGCTGTACAGTCGAGGATCACATCCCCCTCCCGCACCTCTGCCGCATCCAGCAAACCATCAGCCATACCCTGCAGCAATCGTTTGATCCGCACCTGGGCCGAACTGGGATGAAAGAAAAACGGTTCCTTGCTTCCTTCGGGAAAATACCGCAGCCCCAAGGTAGTAGCAACTATGATGTCTTGAGTGCCATACTCCCGCTGAAGACGGGGCAAAGAGGATTGCCTCCGCTGCACATACCGGCAGCCGAGTCTGGCCGCCAGACTCCGGGCTTGGTCTAATTCCGCAGTCGACGGATGATACGAGGTAGTTACAAACATGATAATTTTCCATTCCCTGTCAATATGTTAGCATAATTCCTACCCATTATAAACCACAATCCGCGGAAATGCGAATCGGGCGTATGGCTCATGGCTCATGGCCGTGACAGACAACCTCCGGGACTCATCTACTATAATAACTCTTACCGCAAAGGAGAGATTACGATGAGCCGAAATTTCCGCCGTGTCCATAAGCCTGATGTCGTTACCCTGCGGGTCGCCACCGTTGACGGCGTTCTACGGATTACCGGCAGCTGTGTCGTCGGCAGCGCCGCCCCCTGCAAGGAGGAAATCCAAGTGGGCAAAAGGCTGTCCGACGCTCATGCCTGCCTGGTCAGCCATGGATTTACTCGGATAACCGAACGCACCAATGTTCGGGTGTACCGGCGTTATCACGGCAACCCGCCCCGGCCGCTTCCGCCCCGGCCGAAGCCGTGTCCCTGCCATCACCGTCCCCGTCCCCGCCCCTGCTGACAGCGGACAGCGAACGGTTCAGAACCCAAAAAACGGACCAGGCGAGCGTAAGCTCCGGTCCGTTTTTTGGGTTCAGGGAAACATCTATTACATTACCCGCTTGAACATCTTTTCCAGCTCATAGGTGGAGAAGCTGATGACGATGGGCCTGCCGTGAGGGCAGGTATACGGCATTCTGCAGGAGGACAGCCTGTCCAGGAGTGCCTCCATCTCCACCCGGGTCAAGGACTGATTGGCTTTGATGGAGGCCTTGCAGGAGCATAGGGTGGAGGCTTTTTCCCGCAGCTTGGACAGGTCTACCTGCTTGCGTTCAGCCAGCACCCATTCGCAGATCTCCGTCACAATCTCCCGCTCCTCCCCGGGGGGAAGCCAGTGCGGATAAGCCCGGACCAGAAAGGTGCTGCCGCCGAAGGCCTCCAGATAAACCCCGGATTGCTCCAAGACCGAAAGTCTGCCCTTAAGCACCTCCGCCTCTGATGGAGTGAATTCCAAGGTGATGGGCACCAGAAGTTCCTGGCTGGCCCCCTGGGGGCGTCCGAACAAATCGTAATAATATTCGTAATTGATGCGTTCATGGGCGGCGTGCTGGTCAATCAGATAGAGCCCTTCCGGATTCTGCGCCACAATATAGGTGCCGTGCAGCTGGCCGATGGGGTCCAGCTCCGGCAGCTTCGGCAGGCTGCGTTTCGTTCCAGCAGGCGCATCCGCTCCCTCCGTCTCATCAGCTCCGTCTGCTCCGTCCACGTGCTCCAGGGAAACAAGCAGCTTCTGCACGGTCTCCGGCCGGGGCGGCTGCTCCCGCTGTGGCTGGTTTCTTGCCGGAGCCGTGTAACTCCCTTGCGCCCCGGCTCCGGAGGACGAGCCGGCTCCAGAGGTGCCAGGATAACCGGCTGCTGCTCCTTCGGTGCTGCGAGAAGCTGGCTGTTCCTCCCGGTATGGCGTACTCCCGGAGGGAAGGGTTTGGCCCCCGCTCCAAACATTCTCCTGCTCACGAGGCTGGGCAGGGCTCGGCTGCTCTTTCACCGGGGCTGCGCCTGACGGAGCCTGAGCTTGAGCTTGAACCTGAGGCTGGGGCCGGTACAGCTCCAGCTGCTCCTGGATCACCGCCGGCTTAGCCGCCGCCTTGGCCTGGGGCTGGGCCCCCTGCGGGATATGGGCAGTCCCCCGCAGGATGCGGGCAGCTGCTTCCTCCACAAATTCCAATAGCTCCGGCTCCTTGCTGAACCGGACCTCCATTTTGGAGGGGTGGACGTTCACGTCCAATAATGACGGCTCCATTTCAATATGCAGGACCGCTATCGGGAAGCGGTTGATGGGCAAAAGCGTATGGTAAGCCTTGACCAGCGCCTGGGCTACGGCATAGTTGCGGATGTACCGCCCGTTAATGACCGTGGAAATGGCATGGCGGCCCGCCCGGGTTTCCTCCGGACGGCAGATATAGCCGCTGATTCGGTAATCGAGACTCTCCCCTTTTATCGGCAGCATCTTCTTGGCTACGCCTGTCCCATAGATGGCGGCAATAACGGACAGCAGGTCCCCGTTGCCCAGCGTCTGAACCAGTGTATTGCCGTTATGCTTGAGCAAAAAGGCGATCTGCGGATGGGACAAAGCCAGCCGGTAGATAAAGTCGGAGATATGTCCCAGCTCCGTCTGGATGGTCTTCATGTATTTGAGCCGCGCCGGGGTATTATAGAACAGCTCCTTGATGCGGATGTCCGTGCCTCTGCTCGCCGCCGCATCCTCATGGACAAGCAATTGGCCTCCGGCAAGCTCGATGCGCCGGCCCAGCCCGCTGTCGTCCGAAGCCGATACACATTCCACCTTGGATACCGCCGCAATACTGGGCAGAGCCTCACCCCGGAAGCCCAACGTACGGATATGGAACAAGTCCTTGCCCGAAGAGATTTTGCTGGTGGCATGGCGCTGGAACGCACGCTCCAGATCATCCGCCCCAATGCCGCTGCCGTTGTCGGCAATCCGGATCAGAGTCAGACCGCCGTCCTCCACCGTCACATCGATCCGGGTGCTTCCGGCGTCGATGGCATTTTCCACCAGCTCCTTCACCACCGAAGAAGGCCGCTCCACAACCTCGCCCGCCGCAATCTGATTGGCAATATGGTCATCCAATACCCGGATCACACCCATATCAGTTCACCGTAGCAGAGCTCAGCACCAGTTGGTCCAATGTACCCTCAAGCTTAACGCCAGGGAAGCTCCGGGCAAAAGCGGCGGCATCCAGAAGCAGATAGTCCCCCGCCATCTTGGCTTCACTTCCTGCCATAAGAACCGGTGCTTGTCCTTTCACGGACAGCTCCACGCCCTGGGATTCGGGAACCCACTTCAATTCGGCGCCGGCCAAAGCAGCCAGCACACGGGAATGCACCCACAGCTTGCCATCCTCTTCCACGGCGGGCAGGGAATCCTCCACCTTCATGCCATTCACCGTAACCACAGAGCGTTTTTTCTCCACCTTGAAATTCTGGACTCCCGCCAGACGCAGCACGTGAAGCAACTGGTTCATACCGCCTTCCAGCTCCAGATCCGGCTTGATGCCCACCTTATTGACCGGATGGCCCAACGGCGTCAGATATTCTTCAATGGTCACCTTCAGCTTGGAGCCTTCGCTCAGGCTGTAGATATTCTGGACGCTGCCCTTGCCGTAGGTATTGGTCCCGGCGATCACCGCCACCTTGTAATCCTGCAGCGCACCTGCCAGGATTTCCGAAGCGCTGGCGCTGTTTTCGTTAACCAGTACATATACGGGCTGGGACAAGGTGGTGCCTCCGACAATATTGACCGGGTTATCGGTTCCGTTACGGGTTTTGGTGTGGATCAGGATCTTATCCTTAATGAAATTGGACGCCATGTAGCCGGCGGATTCCAGGAGACCGCCAGGGTTGTCCCGGAGATCGATAACCAGGGAGCGGAAATCGCTTTTGGCCCGGAACCCGTCCAGAATTTCCGTAAACTGTTCATCCGAGTTATCGGAGAAGCTGAATACCCGGAGATATCCCACGCCGCCGTCCAAATACGCACTATCCACCACAGGCAGGGATACGGCTTTCCGCGGCATGGTCAGAGCCAGCCGCTCGCCGCCGCGGAGCACGGTGATGGTTACGTTGCTATTTTCCTCGCCGGTGATATAGGTGACTACATCCTTGGCATTGTCTGCCGTGATTTCGGTGTCGTTAACCTTCACAATAATATCATCGGTCCGCAGGCCCGCCGCTTCCGCTGAGGAATTCTTAAATACCTGCTCGATGTAGACCCCTTCCATGGTATGGCTGATGAGAATCCCTACACCGACATAATTGCGGGCCAAACTGCCCTCGAATTGACTCCATTGCTTCTTGTCCATAAATTCCGTATACGGATCGTTCAGCGCTTCAACCATGGCTTGAATGGCCGCATCGCTTAAGGATTCCTCCGAAGCGCCGCTCACATGGCTGGTGGAGAGAATCTCCAATACCTGCTGCATTCTGTCCGAGGAAACGCTGGCGTAAGCGCTCCAGGCGGGAAGGGCAAGGGTGGCCACAACCGCCGACAAACCGATTTTCTTCCAGACGGGCAAACGGCTTTTGCGGTCTGCCGCCCGGCTTTTATTGATTAAGGCGAATCTCATGGGTGAATCCCCTCTCATCATGACTGTATTGGATTTATTTGCCGTCCAGCTTCCGCTTCAACTCATAAAGCAGGTTCATGGCCATCATAGGAGTCATATTCATCAGATCCATCTCCCGGATGGAGGACAAGACCCCTTCCGTACGTGCATCCTGCTTGCGTTTGGCCTTATCCGCTGCAGAGGGTTTGTCCTCCTCCAGCCCGAAGAGGCTCAGCTGCACTGCCGGCGCTGTCTCCGCCAAGGCTTCGGGAGCAGCAGTGTAGGCGGCAGGCGCATCTGAAACCGCAGGCACAAACCCCGGCTCCCCAGACTCCCGCTCCAGCGAAACCGCCGCTTCTACCGCCCCTGTCCGCTCCTCGAAGGCGGCCAGCAGCTGGTACGCCCGGTCGATAATGCCGCCAGGCAAACCGGCGATCCTCGCACAATAGATGCCGTAGCTGGTGCTGGCCGCACCGGGAATCAGCTTGCGCAGGAAGGTCACCTGGCCGTCGCTTTCCTTCACGGCCATGCAGTAATTCTTAAGCCCGGCCAGACTCTCCTCCAGATGGGCCAGCTCGTGGAAGTGGGTGGAGACCAGAGTTTTGCAGCCCACCCGGTCATGCATAAATTCGATCACCGCCTGGGCGATGGCCATCCCTTCCCCGGTGGAGGTGCCCCTGCCCAGCTCGTCAATGATAACCAAACTTTGGCGGGTGGCCTTCTCCGTCATTACGTGGATGTCCATCATTTCCACCATGAAGGTGCTTTGGCCGCCGATCAGATCATCTGCCGCCCCGATCCGGGTGAAGATCCGGTCGGTCATGGGAATGACCGCCTTCTCCGCCGGCACGAAGCAGCCGATCTGGGCCATAATGCAAATAATGGCCACCTGGCGCATATAGGTGCTTTTGCCCGCCATATTGGGACCGGTAATCAGCAGCATGGGACCGCCTTCCGCCGTCATGGCCGTATCATTGGCTACGAAGGAGCCGTCCTGCATCACCGCCTCCACCACCGGGTGGCGGCCGCCAACAACAGTCAGATCATAACCGGCCGACAGCTCCGGCTTACGGAACCGCCGGCGTGCGCTGACAGAGGCCAGCGACTGGTACACATCCACGGCGGCAACCACTTCGGCAAGACGCTGCAAACGGTGGACCTGGAGGGCAATTTTCTCCCGCAGCTCGTTGAAGAGGGCATACTCCACATCCACCATCTTTTCCTCGGCTTCGAGGATCAGCGCCTCCTTTTCCTTCAGCTCAGGGGTAATAAAGCGCTCTGCGTTGGCCAGAGTCTGCTTCCGTTCATACAGCCCTTCCGGCAGGTTCGCCAGGTGGCTGCGCGTAATTTCGATATAATAGCCGAACACTTTATTAAAGCCGACCTTCAGAGAGCGAATGCCCGTGCGCTCCCGCTCCTTCTGCTCCAGCTCGGCCAGCCATTGTTTGCCGTTCTGGTTGGCTTCCTTCAGCTGGTCCAGCCGGTCGTTATAACCCAGCCGGATCATACCCCCGTCTCTGACGGAAACGGGAGGCTCGTCCACAATGGCAGAGGCGATCCACTCCTGGACATCCGCGCACTCGTCCAATCCGTCTACCAGAGCCGCAAGCGACCGTGATCCGGATTCCCGGCAGAGACGCACCGCTTCCGGCATCCGGCTTAAGGATATCTTAAGCGCAAGCATGTCCCTGGCATTGGCGCTGCCGTAGGATACCCTGGCCGTCAGCCGCTCCAGATCATAAACGTCCTTCAGGCTTTGCCGCAGGTCCTCCCGGACAATAAGATTATTGTACAGGGCATCCACGGCCTCCAGCCGCTCCTCCACCCGCTCCCGGTTCACCAGCGGCTTCTCAATCCACCGGCGGAGCAGGCGGCCGCCCATGGAGGTGACGGTTTCATCCAGCAGCCACAGAAGGGAGCCGCGTTTCGCACGGTCCCGCACCGTTTCCGTCAGCTCCAGATTCCGGCGGGTAAACGGGTCCATCACCATGTATTGGGAGGGACGGTAAATTTCGATCCGGGTCATATGCCCCAAGGAGCGCTTCTGGGTTTCGCCCAAATAAGCAATCAGGAGGGAGACGGTCCGGCGGGTCAAGGCGGTAAGCTTGTCCAACTCCTCCTCCCCATACTGGGCCTCCAGCGCTTGAGAGTCTTCCTTGTCCCACACGGTATAAACAGGCGGACGGAGGGTTGAAGCCCCATTCCTCTTCAGCCACTCCACCGCTTCCGCCGTACCGATGATTTCCTTAGGCCCATATACGGACAGCTCATCCAGAAGCGCCTCCGTGCCCGGCAACGCGGCCGTATACAGCTCGCCGGTGCTGATATCGCACACGGCAAAGCCGATCCCATTCTCTTCTTTAACCACACTCGCTATGTAATTGTTGACGGATTCGCTGAGCAGCTTGCCATCCATCAGGGTGCCCGGAGTAACAATACGCACAATTTCCCGCCGGACCATCCCTTTGGTCTCCGACGGACTCTCCATCTGCTCGCAGATGGCGACCTTGTACCCCTTCTCAATCAGCCGGGCGATGTAGTTGTCCGCCGAATGATAAGGCACGCCGCACATGGGTATGCGCTCCTCCGCGCCGCCTTCCCTGCCGGTCAGGGTAATTTCCAGCTCCCGGGAGGCCTGAATCGCATCCTCGAAGAACATTTCGTAAAAATCGCCAAGCCGGAAAAACAAAAATGCATCCGGTACCTGGGCCTTGACGGCCAGATACTGTTCCATCATCGGTGTATATTTAGCCATATCCATCCTCCGCCGTACTGTCGAACGGTCACGAAACATTTGATTTTCTTGCAGATATTCTCAAAACATATCATTAATTATAGCATGAATGCAGGGGGAGTGGCGCCTTTCTCTTGATAAGGCGGGATTTTCCACGGCTTGCGGAAATCCGCCTGCTCATCCCAGCCCTCCATACGGAACAAACGCTCCCGGAACGGCTCCAATACCGCCCGGCAGTTGCGGTAAGCGGGCAGGCGCATCAGATCGGCCCACAGCTTGCGGGCAACGGGCAGGAGCTCGGCCTTATCGCCATTGTAATAAGCCCGTTGGACATCCAGATGATCCAGCGGTGTCTGGCGCAGCTCCCGGTAGTACAGGGCAACCGTATGCATCAGCGTCAGGACAGCCAAGGCCAGATCCGGGTCGGACAGCCAGCTGGGCAGCGTCCGGTATTCGAAGCCGCCGTGGCGCTTGCGGCGGACATCGCCCAGAAACCCGTATTTGGGCCGGCGTTGTCCCGCCGCCTCCCCCTCCGCCAAAACCAATGGAAGGGCAACATAATTGTCCAAGGCCCGGAGCAGATGGTGATGCAGCCAAACCCCGCTGATATGCACATGCCCGCCTGTGGAGAGCCCCTTGCCGGGCATACTCCCGGCCAGCCAGGACAAGGAGGTATCGGGGATTTGCCGCGCAGCCTGGCGCATGGTCCGGTACAGCTCCCGCACCAGCTCACGGGGAGTGTCACACGGTTTGGGACGGAGCTCGGCCAAGGGATGGATCACCCGGTCGCGGGACAGCACAACGGCGTCGCAGCCTACCGTCCCGGACTTTTCCAGGAAACGGTTGGCAGGCACAAACCCGCCGTCCGGACGGCGCAGCACAAACTCCGGGTCTGCTCCCAGGCGGACACCGGTTGGCGCAGCAAGGCCGGATTGCCAGCCCCCTTCCGTCTTCTCTGCCGCCTCCAGCTTCTCTGCATACCGGTTTATTGCCTCGGCAAAAAGCTCCGCCAGCCTGTCATCCAAAACCGGACAAGCCTCCAGCCCGATCAGAACCGTGTTCCCCTCCCCGATGATACCTACCTTCACCAGTCCCGTACAAAGCCCCAACGTATACACCGCCCTAACCGCATCCCGCTTGGCCCGCCGGATATGATAAGCCTCCTGCTCCTCCGGCGGCAGCTCCCGCCACCCGGCAGCTCCGCCGCTTACAGGCGGGGACAAGAGCCTTCCTTTCCGGACCATACGGACCCTGCTTCCGGCAGGCACCAGCGCGGCAGTGCCCGCTTTGGCCCAAATCGCCAGCGCATCCAGTTGGAACACGGCCACCTGGAATTCATACGCCAATTCTTCATTTTCACCGGCCGCTTTCATGCCGTTCTGACGCCAGAACTCCCGGCAGGTGCGGCGGTGGCCTGCACGGATTAACGCTTTCAAGGGATTCAATACAAACAGAGCTTGGGCATCCTGAGCCGGCACTCCCCATTGGAGAACGGCCTTGGGAGATTTTCCCGCCGGCATCCGCTCTCCTGAGGGAATCCTCAAGTATAGGGGCAGCATGCCTACCGCCGCAACACCACCGTACAACACAAACATGGACATGGCGATCCCGCCTTTTATGATTGGAGATTTTTTTAACTTTAACAAAAAAGAGGGCATTCGCCCCCATCCGAAAAGCATTATGCGGCATATCCTGTAAGTAAGAAGAAGGATCTTCGTAGAACTGACGGGGGATCCCCCAAAAGGTA
>JAEWAA010000158.1 GCA_023391955.1 Bacillota bacterium
CGCACGCCTGTTTGACCTGCAACATGGGAGAGAATGTAATTCTCGAATCCGTTGCGCTGCAGATAGTTGACCACCGAAAACACCTGCTTCAGCGCTTCCTTCTCCGCATAATTGGTATCCCGGATCAGACCGCCGTTGCCCTTCACCCGGGTCATGTTCACCAGCAGTGTTCCATTGCCGCAACGCTCCCAGTACAAGTGCCTGCCTTGGGGCAATTCGGCCACGGTTTCGTAGGTGTAACAATCCTCCGGCAAAAAAGGCTTAACCGGTTTGCCCGTATCCTGCATCATAAACATCAGAGTCATGGGCTGGGTCATGCCGTCCTCATCCCGGCCGCTTCGGATGGGTACCCCTGCTTCCATGGCAACCGTCGCATCTCCGGTGCAATCGATGACCACCTGAGCGCCAAAGGCCTTGAGCCCTTCCCGGGTGTGCGCGATCACACCGGTCACCCGGTTCCCTTCCTTCATGGCAGCAATAAAAGACGTATGGTATAACACCTCTACCCCTTCCCGCTCCAGTCTGCTGTTCAAATAGTGTCTCAGCTCAAAAGGGGAATATTGCGGCGCAATGGAGTCCTTGTGTGTGGCAGGAAGCGCGTCCGGCACCGTGTCCGCCACAATCTCCCGGTAAATCCCCGTTGTGTTGCCTACGGGCATATAGATGCTCACATTCCCCAAGGTTCCCATGCCGCCCAATTGGCCCGAACGCTCCAGAAGGATCGTTTTCCGTCCGCATCTGGCCGCGCTGATGGCCGCTGCCGTACCGGCAGGACCGCCGCCAACCACAAGAATCTCCGTTTCCGCGTAAAGGGGCACTTGGCGTTCCAATGCAATCGTCGTGTGTGTCATTGTTTTTTCCCTCCCGTTGATTTCAGCCTCATTATAAAAAATGAAATCGTTTCATTATAGCTTCATTTTTGTTACATTTATTGTATGGTGTGTTTGCACGCCCTAAGGAAATTGGAAGAGGGAGGCAGAACCATGCCGCGAAGGAAGAAGGTGACGCTCCGGGAGCTGGCGGGAGATTTGGGTTTGACTGTGCATACGGTTTCCAAAGCCCTTCGCGGACTTCCGGGCATGTCCGAGGAAACCCGGGAGGCGGTATTTCTCCGCGCCAGAGAGCTGGGTTACCGCACCAAAGCCCAGGAGGCGGGGCTGACTGCAGAGCGTTTGCCTTGGGTGGGCGGACCGCCGCGGCGCTTCGGCATGCTGTTGGACGGCACGCTGGATTTTCACCGGCATCAGCTGGAGGGAGTGCAGAAGAGGCTGAATGAGCTGGGCTGCGCTCTGCATCCTTTGCTTGTTCCGCCTGGGCTTCCCGGTGAAGCGGCCTTGGAGCAATGGCTGGCGGCCAACGGAGTTCCCTATATGGACGGGTTTTTTCTGACCGCCACGCTGCCTGAATGGATGGAAGAGCCGCTGATGGCCTTGCCCATACCCAAGGTGCTGCTAAATTATCCGCCGGCTGCAGCATTGGTAGACAGTGTGATCTGGGATGTGGAGCATGCCGTGCATCAGTCCATGGAAGCCCTGTACAGGAACGGACACCGCAGTGTGCTATACATAGGGGACAAAGGCCCCCACAGAGGATTCGGGCTTCGGTGGCAGGCTTTTTTGGATGCGGCTGGCCGGTTGGGCATTAAGGTGGTGGAGGATGCAGGGACTGCCATGCACAGGGGCAGAGATCAAACCCGGTGGCTGCAGGAGCTGGGAGAGCAGCTGGCCTCCGGCACTTTCACCTGCGTCCTCAGCGCCATCCCCGACACGGCCACCTGGGTGTATATGGCGGCAGCCTCCCGGAGACTGTCCGTACCGGAGGATTTCTCACTGGTTTCCATCGAGAATGCGGCGGTGCCCCATCTGCCTGACCTGTCCCGGCCTATCCTCTTCCAACGGGAAACGGGAGAACGTGCTGCGGAGCTGATGCTGCGGCGTATTGCCAACCCGCTTCTGCCTTATGAGCATGTACGGCTGCGGGGGCCTTTTCACGAAGGGGAAACCTTGCGGGTGATCCGGGTGTCAGATGTGTGATGAAAACACGTGACAGCACGATGACAGCATGATCAGCAGTGCAGAAACTCATTTCCTTGCGGAGGCGATCCCATGAATCCGGTTGTGCAATATTACGAGCAATATAATGAAGAGGCAAGGTTAACTACAGATAACTCCAGAAGGCTGGAGTTTATTACCACCACGCACCTTATGGACAAATACATACCTAAAGGCGCGGAGCTGCTGGATCTGGGTGCAGGGACAGGCATTTATTCCTTTTATTTCGCCGGGAAGGGCTGTAAGGTTACCTCAACGGATTTGACGCCCAAACATGTGGAGATGATCCGGGCAACAATTGTGAAAGACGGTATCGCCAATATGGTTGCTGAACCGGCTGATGCGACAGACCTGTCCTCCTATGCCGACGAAAGTTTCGATGCGGTGTTATGTCTGGGCCCCATGTACCATCTTACAGACCGGGCTGCCCAGCTGAATTGCCTCCGGGAATGTAAACGTGTGCTGCGGCCGGGCGGGATAGTGGGAATCGCTTATGTGAACAGGCTATTTATCTACCCTCATCTGGTGCGGATGGACCAGCGTTATTTGACCCGGGAATGGATGGAGCGCATCCTGGAAAAAGGGGAGATCAGCGCTTCCGACACCAATAGCTTCTGGACGGATGCGTATTTTCACTTACCGGAGGAAATGGAGGCGCTGTGCGGGGAGTGCGGCATTATCCGTCTGGAGCATGCGGCTACGGACGGCATCGGCATGTATATGCGGCAAACGGTTAACGGCTTTACCCCGGAGGAGTTTGAACTGTGGGTGGACTATCATCTTCGAACCTGTACGGCACCTTCTATTTTGGGGGCAAGTAACCACGGATTGCTCATCGGGCAAAAGCCGCTGTAAGCATAACATTTGAAGTCAGCAGAGGAGAATGTGAATGGGAACGGTCTTATGTGTCATTACGGAGGATTTCGCGGATTTTGAGATAACACTGGCGTTGCATAAAATCCGGAATGTGGGCAAACGGAATGTGGTGACGGTGGGATATGATAAACAAGCGGTTACCAGTGAATCAGGCTTGACGTATCTGCCGGATATCACGGTGTCGGAGGCCATGGAGCTTGAGGATGTAGAGGGGCTGTTAATTCCCGGAGGACCGATCCGGGAGCAGCGTGAGGAGCTGACGGAGCTGATCCGCAAGCTGAACAGGGAGGAAAAGCTGCTTGCCGCCATTTGCAACGGACCGCAGTATTTGGGGCGTTCGGGCATTTTGGATAACCGGAGCTTCACCACCTCCTGCTCCGTGGAGCGGGTCGGCAAGCTGGGTGTTGCGGACCCGTTTCCCCGGATTAATTTTATCGAGAAGCGTGTGGTCCGGGATGGTCATGTGATTACGGCTCAAGGACGGGCCTTTGTGGATTATGCTTTTGCCGTATACGATTACCTGGGCATCTATGCAGGGAAGGAAGAGGAGCAGGCGCAGCTTTATAAGGATGTCATGGACCGGTAACAGCGAGTGGAACGGGGACTTATGAAAAACCGGTACATGCAGGCGGCGAAATATGTGGAGATCGGGGTCGGAAACCGTTGGTTGATCCGAACGGAAACGGAGTATCCGGACGGCACCGAGGAGGAATGCAGGGGTTTTGCCCACCCCTTCACGATGGAGTCCATCTACTTGCGGCTATGGATAGGCCAACGGATATTGATCTGGGATTCGAAGGAAGGAATGAAGCGCGCCGCCAAAGCAACCAGGCGCTTCAAGTGTGTAATAGGATTTAAGGGATGGTAAGGCCGATTCAAAATTGGTAAAGGCAGGCAGATATTGGTGCAGGTAATATATTTGATCCTATCTATTTTTTTGAATACGGTGCTGGTTTCTTCCGGTTCTACTCCTGCGGCGGCGCAATGGACGCCCAACGAGTTTACGGATAACGACTTTGCGTTGATGAGGGCTGCGGACGGGATGGTGATCCGTTTAGGGGACAGCAGGGAGTTTGTAGAGGAACGATTGGGTGCTCCCATCGGTACATTCGGCTACAATTATTCTTATGAGTATAAAGGCTTCAAAATCCATTATCGGGACGGCGTGGCGGATACCATGTTTATCGACCGGAGCACAACAGCGAAAGAGCTGTTTCAAACGGTCAGGCAGGTTACCATTGGTGATCAGATGGAAGAGGTTATGGCAAAATACGGCGAACCCGTTATTTTGAGCGAGGATGACCGTGTCACTACAGCGTCTTACTATTTGGAAAGGCACAACGGAAGCTATCGTATCGTTCACAAGCTTACCCAGGCCAATAACCCGGACAATATGTTTACCTTTAACCTTCAGTTTGATGAAGAAGAGAGGCTGGAGCTCATCGTCTTTTCCGAGTACCGGTTTTTCGTCCCCGCCAAGGGGAAATAGCCTAGTCTTACCGGGAAAATCCATGCTGCGCCGCGCTAACGGAACTCAGAAGCTCTTAGCGGCCAAAAAGTATACTTTTTGATTTCTAACGGAACTCATCGACTCTTAGCGCACTTTTTGCACCCAAATTGGCCCGCTTAACCCGGCTAAGCGCTTCTGAGTTCCGTTAGCGAGCGGAAACGGCAGATTTCTGGCTCTAAGCGTCGCTCAGTTCCGTTAGCGCACGCGGGTGACGGATTCCTCACTCTAAGCGTCGCTTAGTTCCGTTACCGCCCCGAGGCAGCGGATTTCTACACCGTAAACAAAAGGATCACTACCGGAGTACGGTATTGATCCTTTTGTCATCCTACGGCGCCTCACTAAACAGCTCCCGGACATCCCGCCGCATGCTTAGCGGCGCTTTCTTAACCGGCTGGCCGATGCGCACCAGCATCTGAAGGGTGCCTCCCTGCGGTGCGTAGTCCCGGTGGATGGCGGCATAGATGCCGGCCATTTCCGGGTACTCCTCCAGCGCCTGGCTGAGGGGGTGGACGGCCAGGCCAAGCGAATGAGCCTGCAATACCATGCGGCTGTACAGCATGCCGCTTAGAACCTGGCTTTCCCGGCTATTGTCCCGGCTGCGGATCATGGCATAAGTAGGAGTGTGATCGACTGCTGCTTGGGTGGATTGCACAAACCGGTCGGCAGCTGATTGACCGCGATTCATGGAAGGGAAGAGGGTGACCATTCCCTGAAGCACATGCTTCATCATACCGGCGGTGCCTTGCCCCTCCACGGAAAAACCGTAGCGGTACCGGTTTTTGGTATATTCATTGGCGCAGAAGATCGCTGCGGATTCCTCCATAACCCGTGGGACACTCGCCTCTGCTTCTGCGGCCTGCATGACATATCCGCCAAGTCTGCCGAGGTCATCCTTGTTACGGAATAACTCCACCGCCAGCTTATCCGTCCCCAATGCCTGCAGCGTCTCCGTCTCCTGATCCGTCAATGGGGTTAACCGGTAAGGCCCGCGGTTGGTATCCGGTTGGAACAAGAAGGAATACAAGGGGGAAGGGGAGACGGCTGCTTTCCGGAGGGTGACCTTGGCAACAGCCTTTCGGACCATACTTTCCTCGAGACGTCCTTCATCGTAAGCCCCGTGGGGAAATAGTCCAATGTCCACCGCATAGCCCAATGCCGTACCAGCAACCCGCACATATTCCAAAAAGGCCCCTTGCGTCACCATCATTTGCCTGGCCATGGGGTCCACCTCAGGAGATTGCCGCGAGGAATCGGCATACAGATAGAAAACTCCGGCATCCCCGGCATCGGTCCGGACGAACCAAGGCTGCATATTATGACCGTTGGCCGCCAATAGGCCATGAGCCGCTGCCTGCACCCGCGCATCCTGGAATTGCCGGTAATAATCCTTCTGCCAAGGCTCCAGATAAGCGGGGGACCTGAAAATTCCGCTGGCTGCAGACAGCACAACCGTCGGCAGCAGAACACATCCGCTGACCGCTGCCGCAATTCTCCCTAACATCCGCTTCACCTTCCTTTTTTCCATCACAAGCTTCCTCCGTCAGGCACTGCAATGGAGCGGAGCAGCAGATCGAAGGCTTCTGCAATCAGCTGTTCCTCTGTGGTCTGATAGTAGTGCTCCAGGTAGCGTTTTTTCCTGCGGGCCATATTGAAGATGCCGACAATGGCTGCCCAAAGCACCAGCGCCGTTCTGCGGGAACCGCCCTCGAAGTGCAGGCTTCCTTCCGCAAGCCCCCGGTCCAAAGCGGTGATAAGCCGCTCCATAATTCTCTCCCCCAGCGCGTAGCACTCCTCCCGGGAAGAATCGGGCACCCCCTTGAGAAAATCCATTTCCCCGTTTTCGTACTCCATAATCGCTTGGAAATAATCCGGGAACTCCTCGCCGAACCGGTAAAAAAGCCATCCCAGCCGCCGAATTTCCCCAGGTGCATCCAGCAGCCGCGAACCGTCATCCTCGTGCTCCCAAATCTCCAGGAGCCGCCGGTAGCCCCGTGCCATTATTTCGAAGTAGATCTGCTCCTTACTGTTGAAATAGATGTACACCGTCCGTTTGCTGAATTGGGCCTCCTTAGCCACATCATCCATGGTTGCGGCAGCATATCCATTGGCAAAAATAACCCGTTCCGCCGCTTCAATAATGTCCGTTCTGCGGATTTCCTTCTGCCGCTCCTTGCGGTCGGCGATTCCCATTTTCCCGGCACCTCCATATATTGCACATGCATGCATGAAAGTAAACTAACAGTTTACTTGAATTATAATCCAGCTGAGCAGGATGTCAACCCCCATTAAAGAACAACTGTTCTATTCTGCGCTGGAATTTTATGATAGACTGGTACATGAAAATGGAGAAACGAGTACCGGAACGGAGGACGTATGGATACCATCATTTATTTGATCAGACACGGCCAGTCTCCCAAAACCGAAGGTAGCGAGCGCAACCGGGGGTTGACGGAACAGGGTTTAGCAGACGCCCGGAGGATTGCAGAGCATCTGAGTAATGAGGGCATCGACGCCTTTTATTCCAGTCCCTATCAACGGGCTAGCCTCACCCTGGAGCCACTGGCGCAGCTTTGCGGAACATACATAACCCCTGTTGAGGACTTGAAGGAAACGGTTTTTGTGGGCGGAGACGCCATTATGCAGGATGACACGCTTATTCCCACCGTTTCCCGAATGTTCGGTGAGCCGGATTTTGCCTTGCACGGGGGAGAATCCCTGACGGCTGCCAAGGATCGGGTAATGGCGGCATTCAACACCATCCTCGAAGCCCATCCCGGCCAAAAAATAGCCATCGGCACCCATGGCATGGTGATGACCCTGATACTGGGACACTTTGACAGCAGGTACGACTTTGACTTTCTGATGAAAACCTCCAAGCCTGACGTATACCGTATGACCTTCCGGGAAAACCGGTTTTTGGAATCAGCCAGACAGTGGCTTTCATAACATTATCGGATAAGGAGAACGCATCATGTCAAACTCACGTTATTCAACCGTTTTGTTCGATTTGGACGGCACCTTGACCGACCCGAAGATTGGCATTACCAAAGGTGTACAGTATGTCTTGGCCAAAGCGCAGATCTCTGTTGACGACCTGGATTCGCTGGAGTGTTTTATCGGACCGCCGCTCGCGGTGTCATTCCGCGAGTTTTACGGCTTCTCCGATGCGGATGCCCAGGCTGCGGTGGCGGCTTACCGGGAATACTATTCCGTAACCGGCCTTTATGAAAATCTCTTGTACGGCGGGATCCGTGAGCTTCTGGAGCTGCTTCAGTCGCAGCGGCGCAAACTGATTGTCGCCACCTCCAAACCCACCGTTTTTTCCAAAACGGTTGTGGAGCACTTCGGGATTGCCCCGTTCTTCGATGAGATTGTCGGCAGCAACCTGGATGGGACTCTATCTGAAAAAGGGGACATTATCGCCCACATACTGAAGCAGCATCAGCTGGACCCGGAGAAAACCGTGATGATCGGCGACCGGAAGTTCGATATCATCGGGGCCCAAGCTAATGGGATGGATTCCATCGCCGTGGGGTACGGGTATGGCAGCGGGACCGAGCTTCTGGCAGCCCAGCCAACCCATTATGCGGGAACTGTAGATGAGCTGCAGGCTTTTTTTGCAGAGGGGAGGGAGGGCAGATGATTGAGATTCAGCCGATGAAAGCGGAGGATCAGGCTCAGCTGTCTCTCCTGCTGCAGGAGCTGACGGGCACCCAAACCGACGCAGCCGTGTTCGGCCGGACCTTCCATATGATCTTGGAGGATCAGCAATATATCCTGCTTGGCGCTTATCATAACGGTGAGTTAGCGGGAACGGCCATGGGGATTGTCTGTATGGATCTGACCGGCGATTGCCGTCCGTTTATGGTGGTGGAGAATGTGGTGGTATCCGCCAACCACCGGAAGCTGGGGATTGGCCGGCAGCTGATGCTGGCGATGGAGGAGCATGCGAAGGAACGGAATTGCTACTACGTCATTCTGGTTTCCGGGAAGCAGCGGGTGGAGGCTCACCGGCTGTATGAAAGCCTGGGCTACCGGGAGGAAGGGGCAGAGGGCTTCCGCAAGCATTTTTGAAGAGGTTATGGCAAAGAAAACCAAAATCCGGGAGGCTGGACATGGGGAATCTGATCATTACGGATGCGTATGAGGGCAATTTGAAGCATGTGAGTTTGGAAATCCCGCGGGACAAGCTGGTGGTGCTGACCGGCCTGTCCGGCTCGGGCAAATCCACCCTGGCGATGGATGTGCTGTATCAGGAATGCCAGCGCCAATATCTGGAGGCCATCGGCTATCAGGGCATCCGCAAGCCGGGCGTAGGGTCCATCAAGAACGTATCCCCCGCCATCCGGATAACCCAGTCGGAATCCAACCGGAATCCCCGCTCCACTGTCGGCACTCTGACGGATATGTATACAGGCCTGCGGATGGTGTACGAAAAGCTCAGCACACGCCAATGCCCCCATTGCGGCCAAGCCGTTTCGGCAGCGGACTGCAGGGAGGAAACGGAGAAAAAAGACAACGCGTTTCATGTGTATATGCATTGTCATCTCTGCGGGCACAAAATGGATAAGCTGACCCGTACCCATTTCTCCTACAACACCCGGGAGGGAGGCTGTCCAACCTGCCAGGGCCTTGGGCAAATGCTGCAAATCAACATGAACGCCACTCTGCACGAGGAGCTGTCCCTGGAGGATGGAGCGGTGGAGTATTGGAATCAGGGCTACAAGGAATATCAGACGGCGGCCGTCTATCAGGCTCTCCGCCATTATGGCTTGCCCGTTCCCGAGAATGTGCCGGTGAAGGAGTTCCCGCCTTTGCAGCGGGCTATCCTGCTGTACGGTTCGGAATGCGATACGGTGAAGGAGGCCTTCCCGAAGACGACGCCGCCCAAAACAGTGGCTCTTGGCAAATTCGAGGGTGTACTGTCTACCCTCTGGAGACGGATGTCGGAGAAGGGCGGGGATGCGAAAAATCTGAATGCCTTTTTCCACTCGGATACCTGCCCGGATTGCAAGGGAGAACGTCTGGGGCCGTTAAGCAGGTCGGCTACTGTGAACGGATACCGGCTGCCGGAGCTGACGGTGCTTTCCCTGGAGGAATTGGACGATTGGGTTGCCGGTTTGGAGACGGCTCTAAGCCCGGCGAGTCTGCGGCTTGCGGAGCTTTATCTGTCGGACATCCGGACCAAAATCCGGCGGATCGCCCATACCGGCTTGGGCTACCTGTCCCTGGACCGTCAAATCATCACCCTGTCCGGCGGCGAAATGCAGCGGATCAAGCTGGCGGCCGCTCTGGATTCGGATCTGACCGGCGTGATTTACATTCTGGACGAGCCTACCGTCGGGCTGCATCCCAAGGATACCCAGGGCATGATCGGCATCATCAAAAAGCTGCGTGATTTGGGCAATACAGTGCTGGTGATCGAGCATGACCCGGATGTGATGGCAGAGGCGGACTATGTTGTGGATATGGGTCCCGGTTCGGGAAAACATGGCGGAGAAATTATCGGCTCCGGCACGTTAAGCGAGCTTCTGGCCAACGAGCATTCTGTCACCGGACAATTCCTCAAGGAAAAGCGGGAGCTCCGCAGCCACGTCCGGCCGGGGAACGGCATGCACATTCATATCCGGCATGCAGCCCTTCATAATTTGCAGGATGTGGAGGTGCGTTTCCCGGCGGGCTGTCTGGTGACGGTTACAGGTGTATCGGGCTCGGGCAAATCCACCCTGGTGTTCGATGTGCTGGCCAAGCTGTGGGAGAAGGAGCGGGTGGGGGAAGCGGAGGTAACGGGACTGGAGCTGTTTGACCAGATGATTACCATTGAGCAGGGCGCCATTACCCGGATGAAACGCTCCAATGTAGCCACATATACCGATA
>JAEWAA010000239.1 GCA_023391955.1 Bacillota bacterium
GCGTAGAAGTGCCGGTGCAGCCGCTGCTCATGCCAGCCGGCCAACAGCTTCAGCTCCGTGAGTCCGGCAGCCCCCGGACCAGCGGTGGCCACTGCCCGGCAGCCCGCCTCCAGGGCTGCCCGCAGCCGCTTGGCCAGCGCCTCTGCACAGGCTGCCCGCCGGGCATGCTGCTCCTGCCGGGAGGCGCTGCGCTGCAGGCCATAGAGCGCCAGCTGCTGCTCCCGCAGGCGGATGACCGCCACACAGCCCGTCTCCACGGCTGCGGTCTCAACGGCAGACGACGCTGTTTCGTTGCCGGGGAATATCTTCACCACCACAACCGCCAATTGCCCCCCGTCAGCAAACAACTCCCGCTCCAGCTCCGACTCAGCCGCTCCCCCTGCCAAAAAAGCACCAGTCCGGCGGGATAAACGCATCAGCTTGGTTTCTTCATTTTCCCGCTGCCAACGGAGCAGCCGCTCCTGCTCCTGCCGGCTCCGCAGCAGCTCTGTCCGCATATGCCCCAGCACCTCCAGAAGCTGCTCCGGCTCCATGGTAGGCTTCAGAAGATAATCCGCCGCTCCCAGCTTCATGGCTTCCTTCACGCAGGCGAAGTCATCCAGGCAGCTCAATACCAGAATGCCTACGCTGGTTTGGGCCTCGCGGATGCGCCGGATTAGCTCCAGCCCGTCCATCCGGGGCATCAGGAGATCCGTCACCACCAGATCCACCGGATGCTCCGCCATATAGGCCAGAGCCTCCTCACCGTCTCCGGCCTCCCCCGCCAGCCGGAAGCCGTGAAGCTCCCATTCCACCAGGGTGCGCAGACCCTGGCGGATAACCGGCTCATCATCCACAACCAATACATTCATGATGCTTCCTCCTCATTCCGGTGTACAGGCAGGCAAAGACGCACCGAGGTGCCCTCCATGGGTTTGGCGACAATGCTCATGGCGTAATCCGGCCCGTAATACAGCCGGATTTTGTCCCGGATATGGCGCAGACCGATTCCACTCATCCGCTCTCTCAGCATACCGGCAGATGCTTTTCCGGGTCGGCGATCCATGTTAGGGGAAGTATCGCTGTTGACCAAACGGCACACCTCCTCCTCCATCCCGATGCCGTTGTCCGCTACCTGACAAAACAGAAGTCCGCGCTCCACCCAAATTCTCACCTGGATTACCCCCGCTCTGCGCAAAGGCTCAATGCCGTGGATAACGGCGTTTTCCACCAGAGGCTGCAGCAGCAGCCGGGGAAGCAGACATTGCTCCGCCGAAGGGTCAATCTCCACCTCCAGCCGGATATTTTCCCCGTACCGGAAGGCTTGGATGGCCATGTAGTCCGTGATCAGTCCCGCTTCTTCCCCTACGGTAATAAAATCCCCTTTTTTGCCCAGACTGGCCTGCAAAAGCCGGACCAATGCGCTGACCGCTTCACTGATTTGCGGCGTCTTGTGGAGCTTGGCCACCCATTTGATCGTGTTCAGCGTATTGTAGAGAAAATGGGGATTAAGCTGGTACTGCAGCGCTTCCATTTCCGCTTCCTTCTTCAGTTCCTCCTCCCGTTTGACCTGGCGGATTAAGTCCTCCAGCCGGTTCAGCATCTGGTTGTAGCTTTCGCCCAGCTCATTCATTTCCTGGCTGCCGCGGGAGGTCCAATACGCCTTCAAATCCCCCTTCTCCGTCCGTTTCATCAAGGATTGCAGCTCCCGGAAAGGCCGTGCAACCCAACTGGACAAGCAGAAGGAAGCCGCTGCCGCCAGAATAAGGGTTGCCGCTCCGGCAATTGCCGCCCATCTGATCAATGGCCCGGAAACAGCCTGCAAACGGGTTTCGTCCATAACCAGCTTGGACGTCCAGTTTAATTCCCTGTAGCGAAAAGGCAGGAGAGATATCTCCTGATTTCCGGACGCCTCGATAGTCTGGTTTGCCGATCCATCAAAGGCATACAACACCTCTCCCGCCCCATCCTCCAGGGAATAACCGGCATGCCCGGCCGCACCGGAATCCGCACCAGCAATTTTCTCCATACTTGCCGTTACCGTAATGGAGCCGGTTGTCGCTACTGATGCCAAGCCGTTCACCTGAAGGAGATACTGCAGCTTCCCCCTCCCCGCCGGAACAGATAAGGGTTCCCGGAGTACACGGAACATCCCTTGCGCCTCTCCGCCTATCCTTTCCGAAGTCCCTCTGCTTCCGTTTAGAGCTTGACCGCTCCCGGCTGGAGATATTGCCGCATCACTTCCTCCGGGACCACCGCGTCCATAACAATAGATCCGGCCTGCCTGCTCCTGCCGGACGCAAATTTCCTCCGCCGCCTCCGTACGCTCCAGCTCCCGCCTTAAAGCAAGCGACATATAGTCCTGATAGTCCTTGGACTCCTGCGGGGTTTTGACATGTGCCGGGTCCAAAAAACGCTGAACCGCATAATCCGCCGCAAGGGCATGGGCCGCTTGCTCCATTTCATCCAGGCGGTTGCGGGTCTCCTGCAAAATCCGGGTATGGTCCCGGGCAAGTGTATCGGTAAGCACTCCCTTGGTCAGATCGGAAGCTTTTCCGGCGACCAGCACCAGTGCAGCAATTAGGGGCACCACCCCAAGCAAAAGCAGCCCGCCAAACAGCCGGATGAGCAGACTTTGTGAAGTCAGCTTCGTGCGGTGCATGAGAATAACCTCCTTCTCGGGAATAACCTGGTCCAGGCCAGAGGCTGGATAGGTTATGGACCGCCTCGAAACCGGCAAGGCCGGTTTGAGGGCGTTTCGCATTCATCTCCATCTTCAATTCTACTTGGTACTATACCGAATCCTGCCAATTTGCGCCAGACCCTTCCTCACACCTGCCATAAGCAAACAACCCCCAATCCGTTTTGCGGAAAGGAGGTTGTTTGGTGTTAACGGAGCGGAAGCTCGTTGCCGGACAGAACCGCCGGGCTGATGATGGAAACCTCCACCCGCCGGTTTTGAGCACGCCCTTCTGGCGTGTCGTTGCTGGCGATGGGCTTGAATTCGCCAAAGCCGGTGGAGCTGAACCGCTGCTGGTTCACATTGGTGTTGCGGAACAGCTCCTTCATAAAGCTCAAGGACCGGGCCGTGCTCAAATCCCAGTTGGAGCTGTAGGTTTTGGTGGTGATGGGCACATTATCCGTATGGCCGGAGACCGTTACCTGGTAATCCGGGTAATTGGTCAAAATATTGGAGATGGCGTCAGCCAGCTGCTTCGCCTCCGGCTTCACGTCCGCGCTTCCCGAAGCAAACAGTGCCTGGTCGCGGATCGTAATCATCACATAGTGGGATCCCAAGGTGGTGTCCAGTTGGGTGCTTAGACTATTCTGGGATATGTAGGAATCCAGCTGCTGCTTCATTTCGTTAAGGCTTGTCTGTTCCTTCAGGGCTTCCGCTGCCTTGGCCGCTTCTTCGGCCCGCTGTTGGGCATCCTGGCTGCTGCTGTCGCTTCCCGCGGCACTCTCTTCATTGGTCCGGTCCGGATTTTTGAAGGGGCCGGAGGTGTCCTCATAGGTGGTATTCTTGGATTCGGCATCCGCATTGCGCGAAGGCTGGACTACACCGAAGAATTCCAAGAATCCCTTGCCGCCATTAAATGCGCCCGACATGGATTTGGCCAGTTGGTCCAGCTTCTTTTGATCAGTCTGGGATGTGGCGAACAACACGATGAACAAAGCGAGAAGCAGGGTCATAAGATCGGCATAAGGGATTAGCCAAGACTCGTCCGCGTGCTCCTCATGCTCCTCATGCCTTTGCTTCTTTGCCAATGGCTGCTACCTCCCCTTTGGCGGATTCCCTGGCATCCAAATCCCGGCTGCCGGACGGCAGGAATACCAGCAGCTTCTGGCGGATAGAGTTGGCCGAGCCGCCCAGACCGAAGGTAATCAGGCCTTCCACCATCATCAGCTTGATTTCCACTTCCTTCTTGGACATCCGCTTCAGCTTATTGGCAATGGGATGCCACAGTACATAGCCGGAGAAAATACCGAAGAGGGTGGCCACGAAGGCGGCGGCCACAGAGTGCCCCAGTTTGTCGATATCCTTCAAATTCCCGAGTGCGGCGATCAGACCGACAACAGCGCCCAGAACTCCCAGCGTAGGCGCATACATGCCCGCTTGGGAAAACAGCTGCGCCCCTACCTTGTGGCGGTCTTCCATGGCATGAATATCCTCCAGCATGACATCGCGGACAAACTCACTGTCACTGCCATCAATCAGCATTTTCATGCCATTTTTGAGGAAAGGATCCTCTACGGTTTCTGCCGTTGCTTCCAGAGCAAGAAGTCCTTCGCGGCGGGCGATAGTGCCCCATTCGACAAACTTCACAATCAGTTCTTCTTTTTCCATGAGCTTGGGCTGTGTGAAGATCAGCTTGAACAATCCAGGCAGCTTCTTCACATCCGACATGGGAAAGGCCATGGCTACCGCAGCGAAGGTTCCCAAGAAGATAATCAGCAGCGCAGCGGGATTCCAAAGCGCTACAGGACTTACCCCCTTCAGAACCATCCCGACCCCGATACCGATTACGGCGGAGACCAATCCCAAAAGCGTTGACTTTTCCATCGTTCCAACTCCCAGCATGTTTTCTTTGTCTTTAGCTTATATCGGAAAAAACGCAGCAAATGTTGAGACAAAAAGAGAAAATCACGATTTATGTCGAATCCATTGTAACTGCGGCGTATCTATAGTATCATATTTAGAATCTCATTTTTCTAAAAAAATGAGAAGAATTTGTTCAAACAGGAGGCGTTGTTTCGAATGAACGTGCATGAGGCCATTTCACAGCACTCCCGTAAACAGCATGAGCATCTGCAGGAGTTTGAGCAGTTGGACCATCTGAGGGAAGAGCTGATCCAGGAAGCGGTTGAGTTATGTCTGAAAGGGGAAGCATTCTCCACGGAAGCAATCAACCAGGTTACGGCACGTATTATCGAGCATGCCAAAAACGGCATTTCACCGCTCCGCCAGTTTGTCAATGAAGATATGATCAGAGATTATGTCGAACAACTGAAGAGGGAGAAGCAGTAGCTCCCCCCTCATCACATGTAAGCCCCGCAGCTGCCGGATCGGCCTGCGGGGCTTTGTTTGATGTTATTCTGTCAGTCAGACCAGGCTGCTGTCCTACCTGTCTCCATCCAGGAGATTGCCCAGGCCGCCCAGAATACTTCCTTCTTCCTTGCGTCCGGCCGCTCCCGCTCCGGAAATCACACGGTCCGCCAGTCTGCTGAAGGGCAGGGATTGCACCCATACCTTGCCGGGGCCGCGCAGGGTGGCGAAGAATAATCCTTCCCCGCCGAATACGGCAGATTTGATCCCCTTCACAAACTCGATGTCGTATTGGATATCCCGCGTCATGGCAACCAGACACCCGGTGTCCAGCCGGATCAGCTCGCCGGGCTGGAGGATTTTCTCAACCACCATTCCCCCGGCATGAACGAATGCCAAACCATCGCCCTCCACCTTCTGCATGATGAAGCCTTCTCCGCCGAAGAAGCCCGTCCCCAGCTTCCGCTGGAACTCAATGCCCACAGACACCCCTTTGGCCGCACACAGGAAGGAATCCTTTTGGCAGATGATTTTGCCGCCCAGCTCACTTAGGTCCAACGGAATGATTTTGCCCGGATAGGGTGAAGCGAAGGAAACCTGCTTCTTGCCGTAGGCGGCATTGGTGAATACCGTCATAAACAGGCTTTCCCCTGTCAGCAGGCGCTTGCCTGCCCCCTTCAGCTTCCCCATAAAGCCGCGCTGCTCGCCGGACCCGTCCCCGAAGATGGTCTGCATCTGGATGCCGTCATCCATCATCATGAAGCTGCCCGCTTCCGCAACCACACTTTCCTGGGGGTCCAATTCAATTTGGACAAACTGCATTTCACTGCCGATAATCTGATAATCGATTTCGTGGGCGTTCATGGCAAGCCTCCTTTGGGGTAAAAAAGACAGACCTTCAGTTATTGAATAATGGACTGTTTAATCCGTGAAGCCAGCAGGGTGACGGCAATTTCATTCTCGCCGCCTTCGGGCACAATCAGATCGGCGTACCGCTTGGACGGCTCAATAAATGCCTCATGCATGGGCTTGACTGTGTTCAGATATTGGGCAAATACGGAATCGAAGCTCCTTCCCCGCTCCCGCATATCTCGGTTAATCCGGCGCAGCACCCGTACGTCCGCATCCGTATCCACAAACACCTTGATATCCATTTCCTTGCGGAGCGGCTCATCTGCCAGCACCAGAATGCCTTCCAGCACCACAACCGGCGTCGGCGCAAGCGGAATGGTCTCCTCCGTGCGGATATGCTCGGAGAAGGAATATACCGGAACCTGAACGCTTCTTCCTTGGCGGAGCTCCTGAAGATGCTCAATTAACAGTTCATTGTCAAAGGAATTGGGGTGGTCGTAATTGACCTGGGCCCGCTCCTCCTTTGTCAGATGCGGCTGGTGTTTGTAATAGGAATCCTGTGATAATAATGCGACGTGCTCTGTGCCGATCCGTTTCAGAATGCGACGGGCAACGGTGGTTTTCCCGGAGCCTGTGCCTCCTGCAATGCCGATGACTAGCATGACTGGCCTCCTCAGAATACAATATCCTTTTCTCGTTGTGTGAGCTTGCGTGCGGATATATCCAGAACGATTTTGCCTCCGGAAATCCCCCAGATCCGGCTGGCGTAACGCTCCGCGTGCTCCAGGCTGCTGATGGCGCAGATCACAGTAACCTGATCCCGCTTGCAAACATTCCGCAAATCCTCCATCACCCGGTTTTGGGCTTCCGGCTGAAGCCCCTTCAACGGCTCATCGGCAAAAATCACCTTGGCTCCTTTAATCAAAGCCTTGGCAATCCCGACCCGCTGCTTTTCTCCGCCGGACAGCTTGGAAA
>JAEWAA010000269.1 GCA_023391955.1 Bacillota bacterium
GGATATGGGGATGCCGTTTATTTTTGACCGGGATTTTCACACCGTCTATGACCGGCTTCCGCTGCCGGAGGAAGAGCTTGCCGGGTTGCCCCGTTTCGCCAGGCTGATCGAGGACACCGGCTTGCCGGAAGGACTGATTCCTGTCCAGGTGGGCGGCGAAAGCTACAATATTATTTACACCAAATCCGATTATAACGGCTGGACCTATGCCTCCTTTATTTCGCTCCGGGAGATGACCCGGGAAGCGGAGGCCATCAAATGGTTTACGGTGGTGGTTTGCATTATGGTGGCGGCAGCCGGGGTAGCCATTTCCCTATTGGGTACCAGAAGTATCTATACACCGGTCAGACGCTTATACGACCAGGTTGTTTCGCCTCCTGCCCGGAGCAAACCCGCCAAAGGCAAGGACGAGTTTGAGGAAATCGGCGACAAGGTCCGGCATGTGCTGTTAAGCGAGAAACGGATGACCAGCGAGCTGGAGAACCAGCGGAAGCAGCTGAATGACTTTCTGCTGCTCAAGCTTTTTTTGGGGGAAGCCCAGCCCAAGGAAGTGGAGGAAAAGCTTGAGGCGCAGACCGCCAAGTGGTCCGCCATGAATGTCATCGTGGTGCAGATTGATACCTGGGAGGGCACCCGCTACGGCGAGAATGACCGGAATCTGCTGCTGTTCGCCGCGGGGAATATTGTCTCCGAGCTGGCGGCTCCGGAGCACCGCCTGTTTGCCCCCATCGTAACGGACCAGTCTATAGCGCTTCTGGTGGGCAGCCCCTTCTCCCCTGAGGAGTATGGGGCAATGCTGGATAGTTTGGCCGGAAACATCCAGACGATGATCAAAACCTATCTGAAGCTGCAAACCAGCATCGGCATCAGCCGTATCTTCCACAGTTTGTCCGGCGCCGGCAGGGCATATAAGGAGGCGCTGGACGCCCTGGACTACCGGATCAAATTGGGAGATGAGTCCGTTCTATATATGGAGGACGTGTCGCCCAGCCGGCATGGTGTGCCTGAATATCCGGAAAAGCTGAAAAACGAGCTTATCGATGCCATTAAGCTATATGAACGGGAGCAGGCGTATGGACTGCTGCGGCAATTCTCCGGGGAAATCTTCAGCAATCCCCTCTCCCACCGGGAATACCGGATGCTGATGATTGTGCTGCTGGCGGATTTGCTCAAGATGCTGCGGGAATACGGGGAGCTGCCGCAAGCCCTGTTCGGGGAAGAAAAATCCTTGTTCGACCAGGTTTTTGAGCTGCGGACGCCTGACGAGATGATCCAGTGGTTTTATGAGCGGCTGATCATTCCGGTTATTGGTGCACTGGAGGATATGAAGGAGTCCCAGCACCGCAGCATTTCCAATGAGCTGGTGCGTATGATCCAGGAGGAGTATGACACCGACCTGACCCTGGAGGAGTGTGCAGCCCGCATCCATTATCATCCGGACTATGTCCGGCATGTCTTCCGCCGCGAGGCCGGGATGCCCTTCGGGGAGTATCTGGCTCTGCACCGGCTGGGTGTGGCCAAAGTCTGGCTGACCGAAACCTCCATGAAAATCTCGGAAATTGCGGAGCGGCTGCAGTATACGAATGCGCAGAACTTTATCCGCTATTTCCGCAAAATGGAGGGCATGCCCCCCGGACAATACCGTAACGCCCAATATGACGCGGACCGCCGGTAACGGCAGCCGCGTTTTTGGTTTTTCCCTTCTGCCGAAGCCGCTCCGGATTATTTCTCAGCCATCATAGATTATTCCCGGTGCCAGCGGCTGCCCGGAACACAGAGCCGGAGCGGATTATTGCCGGAACCGCCTGCCGAACCGTATGCTGAAGCTGCTCATGAGACGGCGAAACAGAATTGGAGGCATACGAGATGAAGCAGTCGGACGCTTCGGCGTCATCCGTGGTACAACCCGCGCCTCTCGCCGGCAGGCGGGAGATGTGGAAGCGCCGCATCCGTCAGGTCAGAATGGATTATTGGCTTTACCTGATGCTGATACCGGGATTATTGTACTTTGTGGTATTCAAGTATTTGCCCATGTGGGGTGTGCTGCTGGCCTTTAAGGATTACCAGCCCTTCAGCGGCTTTTGGGGCAGCCCCTGGGTAGGCTTGAAGCATTTTGAACGGTTTTTTACGGATCCGTCCTTCTGGATTCTGTTCCGCAATACCTTTATCATTGCATTTTATAATCTGGTCTTTTATTTCCCGCTGCCCATTATTGTGGCCCTGATGTTAAACGAGATCAAGAACGAGGTGTTTAAACGCCTGGCCCAAACCTTCATCTATGTACCGCATTTTTTCTCGTGGGTGGTCATCTCGGGTATTACCTATATCATGCTGACCACGGAGGGAGGCATCGTCAACCAGGTGATCGAGTTTTTTGGGGGGGAGAAGATTAACTTCCTGCTCAGTGAAAAATGGTTCCGCACCATCGTCACCACCCAGGTGATCTGGAAGGAAACCGGCTGGGGCACGATCATTTTCCTGGCGGCCTTGGCAGGAGTGGATCCTTCCTTATATGAAGCGGCCCGCATGGACGGCGCCAACCGGTTCCGCCAGCTCCTGCACATTACTCTTCCGGCGATCCGCAGCACCATTGTAATTCTGCTGATTCTGCGGCTGGGGAATTTCCTCCAGATCGGTTTCGAGCAGATTTACCTGATGCTTAACGGCATGAACCGGAACGTCGGCGAAATTCTGGATACCTATATTTACACCAACGGCATTCAGCGCGGCCTGTTCAGCTACACCACAGCCGTCGGTCTGTTCAACTCTCTGGTGGGGCTTGTGCTGATCGTCGTTTCCAACACCCTGGCCAAAAAATTCGGCGAAGAAGGCGTGTATTAGAAAGGAGCATGTCCATGACCCGCGAGCATAATGCAGCCGGCAGAATCTTTACCGTACTGATCTATCTGGCCATCGGTTTATTTTCGCTGGTGACGATTATTCCCTTTATCCATCTGATTGCCGCTTCCCTGACCACAGCGGAGGAGGTTCGGGAGAAAGCGTTCATTCTGTTTCCCACCGTCATTTCCTGGGATTCCTATGCCTACATTCTAAGCACCAATACCATCCTGCGCAGCATGGGAGTGACCATTCTCATCACACTGGCGGGCACCTTCGTGAATATTGCCATGACCACACTGATGGCCTACCCGCTGGCCCACAAAACGCTGATTGGCCGTGACCGCATCATGCTCTTGGTGCTGTTCACCATGATGTTTAACGGCGGCATGATTCCTTCCTTTATTCTGGTCAAACAATTGGGCATGATGAACACATACTGGTCCGTCATCATCCCCGGGGCTATCAACGCATTCAATCTGATCGTGATCAAAAACTTTTTCCAGCAGCTTCCCGACGGTCTCGAGGAATCCGCCAAGATGGACGGCGCCAACGATCTGTATATTCTGGCCCGCATCGTCATTCCGCTGTCCATGCCCGCTATCGCTACCTTCTCCTTGTTTTATGCAGTGGGCCACTGGAATGCATTTTTGAATCCGATTTTGTACTTGAACAATCCGGACATGTGGCCGGTTCAGGTGCTGATGCGGCAGATTGTGATTCTGTCCCAAGGGGGCGTAGGGGATGCGGCGGACATGGGCCCGGAATTTGTCCTGCCGCCGGAACAGACCCTGAAGTCAGCGGTGATTATCTTCGCCAATCTGCCTATTCTTGTGGTGTACCCGTTCCTGCAAAAGCACTTTGCCAAGGGCGTGCTGCTGGGTTCGGTAAAGGGCTGACCGCCGCATAATAAACGGCTTTTCACATACGATTCCTATTTTGACTATAAAGGGAGAGGTTATCAGGATGAAAACATGGATGAAAATGATACCTGTAATCGGCGTGGCGGCAATGTCTGCGGGAATAATGGCCGGATGCGGCAAGGATGGGGAAGCCGAGGGCACTTCGTCCGGCAGCCCCTCCGAAGCGGCTTCTGTGCAAGCTTCAGCACCGGCCAAGGGCCCGGTCACCATCTCCATGATGATGCCCTATTACTCCACGGAGGCGCCCAAGAATAATCCCATCATCCGGAAGCTGGAGGAAATGACCAACACCAAGCTGAACATCACATGGGTCCCGGATGCGGCGTATAAGGATAAGCTGTCCGTCAGTCTTGCCTCCGGCGACCTGCCCCAGGTCACGGTAATTTCCCACTTGGACGGAGGCACTTATGCCCCGGCTGTTGTAAGCGGTGTCCACTCGGGGGCCTTCTGGGAAATCGGGCCGATGCTGAAGGACTTCCCCAACTTGAGCACCAAGCTCAACAAGGATGTTCTGCGCAATGCCTCCCATGACGGCAAAAACTACGCCTTGTACCGTCCCCGTGTATTGGCCCGCGGGGGGATTATCTACCGGAAGGATTGGCTGGAGAACCTGGGGCTGAAGGAGCCCAAAACCCTGGATGAGCTGTATGAGGTTATCAAGGCCTTTACGTTGAACGATCCGGATAAAAACGGCAAAAAAGACACCTACGGTCTGGTGTCCCGCAAGGGTTTTGCAGATCTCCACATGCTGGCGGGTTTCTTCGGAGCAGGAAATGATTATGAAGAGCGGGACGGCAAGCTGATTCCCAGCTTTATTACCGATGAGCACCTGAACGCTCTGAAATTCTTCAAGAAGCTGTATGACGAGAAGCTGGTGAATGCGGACTTCGCCGTGACGGAGGGCAGCCAGTCCAAGGCTCTTCTGGAGGGTGGAAAAGCGGGGGTTATGATTTCCACCGCGCTGGATGATGCGCCTCTTAATGATGCCGCCATCAAGAAGTCCAATCCCAAAGGGGAGTTTGACGTGGTATCCCGGATTCAAGGCCCCAAGGGTGAACGGATCATGGCGTCCCCCGGCTACAACGGTATTTTCATGTTCCCCAAAAGCTCGGTGAAGACAGAAAGCCAGATGAGAGACATTCTGGGCTTCTTCGATAAAATGTTCGAGAAGGATGCCGCCAATTTGCTGGCATGGGGTATCGAAGGAACACATTATCACGTGGAGAACGGGCTGGTAGCCGGCACGGAGCAGGAGCTGGCTCTGCGGACAACCGACAGAATGCCCATTCCGCAGCTTTCGGTTGTCAGTGACGAGATCCCCACTCTGAAGGCGAAAGAAACGCCATTGGCAGGCAAGGTCAAGCAGATGTTCGCCGACAATATCTCTATCGCTGTGTCCAATCCGGCCCTGTCCATCCAATCCCAGACTTTGACCGAGAAGAGCGGCGAGCTGGATAAAATCAAGAACGATGCCCGGTTGAAGTATATATTGGGTGAAATCGATGATGCCGGATGGAAGAAGGAGATTGACAAGTGGATGAAGGCCGGCGGTGAAAAAGGCATGGTGGAGCTGAACGCGGAGTATGCCAAGCTGACCAAATAGCAGTTTTCCCCGGTGGACTGACAGCCTGATGATTCATGGACCCTCTGATATGTTCGCCATGCAAAATCCCGGTGCCTGGGCAGGCACCGGGATTTTTGTTTGCCGGGGGAGCTGCACCTCCCGCCGTATTATGTAGTCATACTGTACTGCCGTAGCCTACAGCACATTCTTGCCGGAGCTGATGGTATAGGCCTCGTATACGGGGAGGACGAAAATTTTCCCGTCGCCGAAGGCGCCTTTTTCCCCGGTCCGGGCGACACGCATGACAATTTTGATCACATCGTCCTTATCGCTTTCATCTACCACCATAAACAGCATCTTCTTGGAGAGCTGGTCGTAGTGGGTGTCGCCGATCTGAATGCCCTTCTGCTTCCCGCGGCCCACAATATCCATTTTGCTGACGGAGGGGAAACCCGCCATCATCAGCTCGGCCAGCACGGCGTCTGCCTTCTCGGGTCTTACTACTGCCTGGATCATTACCATTGCCATACCCAAGTCATCCTTTCCCAAGATCCTCTTTTTATCGTGTTGCAGCAAGGCTTGATGCATTATAACAAGGCCCTTGGGGAATGCTCAAGATTTGGAAGAGACTTTCAGGCAAATTGTGACAAAATCGTCAATAAGCATGTGAACTAATCTGACATTTGAGCTATTGGTATTGTAAAGATTTTTTATAATGATGTGGAGGGGCTGTTTTATGGGTAAAAAAATCCTGTCGCATCCTGTTCAATCTGCGCCTTTATTGTATAATAGTGAGAATTGAGTCTATTAGATAAGGGAGATGGAAAATGGACAATCGGACGATTATCCGCTTCGAGCATGTGCATATGGAATACGATGACGGCGAAGTCGTATTGAACGATATCAGCTTTGACATTGAACGGGGCAAATTCTATACGCTCCTGGGGCCTTCAGGCTGCGGAAAAACCACCATCCTGCGGCTCATCGCCGGTTTTGCCACCCCTACCAAGGGAACCATCACCTTAGATAACAAGGTGATCAACCAGGTGCCGGCCAACGAGCGCCAAGTGAATACGGTGTTTCAGGACTACGCGCTGTTCCCCCATCTGAACGTCTTCGAGAACGTGGCCTTTGGCCTCCGGGTAAAGAAAGTGAAGCCCAAGCTGATCGAGGAGAAGGTGCGGGAGGCGCTTCGCTTTGTCAATCTGTCCGGATACGAAAAGCGGGAAATCCGCGAAATGTCCGGCGGACAGCGGCAGCGGGTAGCCATCGCCAGAGCCATCGTCAACGAGCCGGAGGTGCTGCTGTTGGACGAGCCCTTGTCGGCGCTGGACCTGAAGCTGCGTACGGAGATGCAGTATGAGCTGCGGGAGCTGCAGCGCCGGTTGGGAATTACCTTTATTTTCGTCACCCATGACCAGGAGGAAGCGCTGGCCATGTCCGACGAAATTTTTGTGCTGAACAAGGGTGAAATCCAGCAGAGCGGGACACCCATCGATATTTACGACGAGCCCATTAACCGCTTTGTGGCGGATTTTATCGGGGAATCCAATATTGTTCCTGCGGTGATGATCGAGGACTATGTGGTAGAGGTCAACGGCATGCGCTTCGATTGTGTGGATGCGGGTTTTTCGGCTCACGAGCCCGTAGAGCTGGTTCTGCGTCCCGAGGATCTGGAGATTACCACTGTGGCCCAGGGCAAGATGAAGGTCCGGGTGGACACTCAGCTGTTCCGGGGAGTGCACTACGAGATCGTGTGTTATGACGAAGCCGGGCATGAATGGCTGGTTCACTCCACCCGGAAGGCGTCGGTGGGCGAAGAGATCGGACTGACCTTCGAGCCGGAGGCCATTCACATCATGCGCTTTAATGAAACGGAAGAGGAATTCGACAAGCGACTGGAGGCATACGAGCATGAGGGCGCCTATGTCCGCTGAGGTCCGCCGCCGGGCGGGCGGCCGCAACCTGTATTTGGTGCCGTATCTGCTGTGGATGCTGCTGTTTGTCATCATTCCGATTGCGCTGATCGGCTACTATTCCTTCCGCAACGTGGAGGGTGGCTTTACCCTGGCCAATTACGGCAAGGCCTTCACCTCCGTCTATATCAAAATGGCGGTGAATTCCTTTTTCTACGCTTTCCTGATCACAGTCTGCTGTCTTCTGGCGGCGTATCCGACGGCCTATCTCATCACCAAGTCGAAGCATAAGCAGCTGCTTCTGCTGCTCATTATTTTGCCCACCTGGATCAACCTGCTGCTGAAGGCGTATGCCTTCTTGGGGATTTTTGGCTCAGCAGGGCCCATCAACACCTTTTTGGAATGGACGGGCCTAGGGGCGAGACAAATCCTGTTTACGGATTTCAGCTTTATCTTCGTGGCGGTGTACATCTTTATCCCGTTTATGATTCTGCCCATCTATAACTCCCTGGAGGAGCTGAATCCAACGCTGACGGATGCGGCCCGGGATCTGGGCGCCTCCCGTTGGACCACCTTCCGGCGAGTGGTGCTGCCCCTGACCATGCCCGGCGTCAAATCCGGCTGTCAGGCGGTGTTTATCCCTGCTCTGTCGCTGTTTATGATTACGCGGCTGGTGACGGGCAACCGGGTTATTACCCTGGGTACGGCTATCGAGCAGCATTTCCTGGTCACACAGGATTGGGGCATGGGCTCCACCATTGCCGTGTTCCTGGTAATTGTGATGGTGGCCATTATGTTTATGACAGGTGAACGGAACAGGAGGACCGGCGCATGAACAAATCAACAGGCAGCCGGACACTGAGCCGGATTTATCTGGGCATTGTTTTGGTTATCCTTTATGCCCCGATTTTTTACCTGATGTACTATTCCTTCAACAGCGGCGGGCATATGCGCAACTTTGAGGGGTTCACCCTGCAATATTATAAGGAAGTGTTCCAGGATACGCGGCTGATTATTATCGTGATCAACACGGTGGTGCTGGCTTTGCTGTCATCGGCTATTGCCACCATACTGGGCTTCAGCGGGGCACTGGCGATTGTTTCGGTGAGACGCAGCCGGACTCGCAATACGCTGCTGTCCCTGAACAACGTGTTGATCGTCAGCCCCGACGTTATTATCGGCGCCTCCTTCCTGGTGCTGTTTACCATGGTGGGCATAAGACTGGGGTTTATGTCGGTGCTGCTGTCGCACATCGCCTTCAGCATTCCCATCACCGTGCTGATGATCCTGCCCAAACTCCAAGAGATGCCGTCCACCCTGGTGGATGCGGCCCGGGATTTGGGGGCCAGTGGCCGGCAGGTGCTGACGAAGGTGATTCTGCCCTTCACCCGGCAGGGGATCTTCGCCGGTTTCTTCATGGCTCTGACCTATTCGCTGGATGACTTCGCCGTGACCTTCTTCGTCACCGGCAGCGGCTACAGCACCTTGTCCGTGGAGATTTATTCCCGGGCCCGGCAGGGGATTTCCCTGTCCATTAATGCCTTGTCCACTATGATCTTCCTGTTCACCATCATCCTGGTGGCCATCTATTATTTCCTGAGCCTTAAAAGCAATACCCAGAATCGCTCCTTCCGGACGGAGGTGCCGAAATGAAGCAGCTGACCCGCGCTTTCCTGGCGGTGTTCATCGCCGCCTTCGCGCTGATGTATCTGGCATCTTATCTGAATGCCAGCGAAGGCTATTCCGGCGGCAACACCCTCACGGTCTACAACTGGGGCGATTATATCGATCCGGCGCTTTTGGACAAATTTGAGGCCGAAACGGGGATCAAGGTCATCTACCAGACCTTCGATTCCAATGAGGCCATGCTGACGAAGATTTCCCAAGGCGGCACCACCTTCGACGTGGCTGTGCCCTCCGACTATGCCATCAACAAGATGATGGAGGAGAAGCTGCTGCTTCCCCTGGACAAGTCGCTTTTGCCCAATTACAAGCATATTGCCCCGAAGTATCTGGATATGTCCTTTGATCCGGGAAATGTGTATTCGGTGCCCTACTTCTGGGGAACGGTGGGCATTATCTTCAACCCTGAGCTGGCGGGGGACCTGACCTTCGAAAGCTGGGAGGACCTGTGGGACCCGTCCTTGGCCAACAAGGTGTTCCTCTTGGACGGCGCCCGGGAGGTCATCGGCATGGGGCTGAACACGCTTGGATACTCCCTGAACGATACCGAGGAGGAGCATCTCCAGGAAGCCAAACGCAGGCTCAATGAGCTGACTCCCAATGTGAAGGCCATTCTGGGCGATGAGATCAAGATGCTCATGGCTAACGGGGAAGCGGCCGCGGCGCTGGTCTGGTCCGGTGATGCCTCCGAAATTATGGATGAGAACGAGGACCTGGATTACGTCATCCCGGAGGAGGGCTCCAACATCTGGTTCGATAACATGGTCATCCCCAAAACCGCAGACAATGTGGAAGGGGCCCACAAGTTTATCAACTTCATGCTGGACCCGCAGAATGCCGCCGTCAACGCCGAGTATGTGGGCTACTCCACGCCCAATACCGACGCACTGCAGTACCTCCCGAAGGATGTCTCCCAGGACAAGCGTTTCTATCCGGACGATGAGGTGCTGGAGAAGCTGGAGGTGTACCGGAACCTGGGCAAACGAAACCTGTCCCATCTGAATGAGCTGTTCCTGGAGTTCAAAATGCACCGGAAACGGTAAATATAGCTGATCGCCCCCTCTCATTGACAACAAAAGAGAGGGGGCGTTATAGTTAGGGCACATAAATGCAACAGGAGTGATGTATGTGAATCTGCTACAAACCCTCCGGTCACGGAAATATCTGCAGCGTATACTGCTTGGTTTTATGCTGGTGGTGATGCTTCTGATCGCGGCTTCCGCTCTCCTGTATTTTAATGCCCAAAGCAAGGTCTCCAGCATGGAGCATGATGCGGACAGGAAGCTGTTGACCCAAATTAAATATAATATTGAGAACATGAACCAGATTGTGAAGGATTTGGCAGTATCCACCTTTAATGACGAGGATTTTATTGCATTGAAGTCCGGCGACGATTTTGAACAGAGTATCCTGAAGCTGGACAAGCTGACCCGTCTGGTGTCCCAATCCCCGTATCTGCATTCCATTGTTTTCTATAACGCGGTTCAGGGCCGGTTTTTTTCCACGGTGAACCATACCATGAGCACGGATGCGATGAATCAGTCGTTCCGGGAATACATGCGGAGCCATGATCCGCTGCCCAAGCTTCAGCTAACACCCATGGAGCTGGGCGGAGGAGAAGGCGTAGATGTTTTTTCCCTGTTTGTGTACGATGGCCCTACGCTGAATGCGGTCAACGGGAATCTGCTGATCGTCAATATCAAACCCACGTGGATGCTGGACAATGTGAAAGCGCTTAATGCCTTGGCCGAAAGGCAGAACGATGTGATTTTTGTAACCGACAACCAAGGCCGGGTATTAATATCCAATGACCTGATGAAGCCGGACCAGATGGATATCAAGAATGAGCTGATTCCCCAGATTGCCGCCTCGGGTAAGGAGCTGGATTATTTCACGTACAGCCATGAAGGCAAAAAATACAGGGTCACCTACCTGACCCGGGGCTTAAATGACTGGCAGATCATCAGCCTCCAGGATTATGACGCGGTGCTGACCAATGTAAGGCAGATCCGGTGGACGGCGGCTATTGTTACGGCATCCGTTGTGCTGTTAACCATCCTGATCTCCATCTATTTCTCCATCAAGCTCTACAGGCCCATTGGGCATCTGATGACACTGGTCCGGCGCAATGAAGGCCGCGGAGGGGATATGCACCGGGATGAGCTGTCCCTCATTGCCTCCAGCTATTCGCAGATGCCCGACAAGCTCAAGGAGCTGCAGCAGGACCAGGCGGCCCAGCAGAATATCGCCAAGGTGTACCGGCTGCGCAATCTGATAGCGGGAAGCACGGGGGTGCCGGAGCAGGACTTGGCCCATGACCGGGTGCAATACGGCCTGGATATCCCCGTCACCGGCGGTATGATTGTGGCGCTGGCCAGAATCGACAACCTGCAGGAGGTCCAGGCCCGAACGCCGGAGGCCACCATGTCCCTGTTGTATTTCGCCATCTGCAACATCGGCCAGGAGCTGATCCGGGGCAGCTATTCCTGTGAGGCGGTGGATATGAAAAATGGCCACGTGGTATTCATCATCGGCCATGCAGGCGGTATCGGCCATGAGGAGCTGCGGACGATTCTCCGGCAGCTTCAGGACACCGTGCGGCATTATTACCATATCACCGTTACCATGTCCGTAAGCCCGGTTTTCAGCTCTTACCGGGACATTACGGCCATGTACGGGCAGGCGCTCCGCTACGCCGACTATCGAATGATATTGGGCAAGGAAGCGCTGATCGAACCAACTCTGGTTCAGCCCAACGAGGAGTGCAGCCAATTCCACATTCCCCCGGAGCTGGACCGGCAGCTGATCGAAGGGCTCAAAAGCGGGGATTGGGAGCGGATCAACGGCGGCATGGACAAATGGCTGGAGCTGGTGCGCACCTTCAGCTTCGAGAATATGTTCTCCGCTATGCTGCATATGTTTGTGACCCTGGGCAATACGATCAATGAAATGAACCAGAACAACCTGCAGGCCGCTTCGGTGAATCTGCAGGAGATCAACCGGCGGATTCTGGAGAAGGAGACCCTGGAGGAGGTTAAGGAGGTATTCCTGGACCTGGTCCGCCAGGCTCTGGACAAACGCACCAGCGGCCGGGAGGAGAAGGCCAGGCTGGTGGCCGAAACCATCCGTGAAATTGTCGCCCGGCAATATGCCGATCCGGATCTGAACGTGCAGAAGATTGCGGATATGCTCCGCATGAGCCATGTGTATCTGGGTCAGGTGTTCAAGGAGCAGGAGGGCATCACCGTGGTGGACTGCATTAACGAAACCCGGCTGGCCCAGGCCCGCCTGTATCTGGAGCAGCAGCAGATGACGGTGGCCGAGATTATGGAAAAGGTAGGCTTCAGCAACGAAAGCTACTTCTACCGGCTGTTCAAACGGCGCTATGGCACGACGCCCAAGGAGTACAGGCTGAAGGCCGCCATTAACCGCAATGCTTAGTGGTCTGGGTTGACGGAGGGGCTGGGTGAATCCATATTCACTGTACACATTCACTACCGGGATAGGCTTGTCTTGGAAGCTCAAACACGTTTTGTCGGCCTTGATTTGATTCAATTTTAAGGGGTCAAAGCCGCCAAAAAACTCGCCCTCAAGCCAACCTATCCCTCCCGTTCATGTTTGAATATGGATTCACCCTTATGTTTTCGTCAAACCAGACTTTAGCTCCGTCCGCCACATCATATCCGCGAATAAAAAGACGCCTTCCCAGCTGCCTGATAAGCAGAAGTGGAGGCGTCTTGTTTATATAAGCAGCTTATCCCGGCAGCTTCATTCCACGGCTGTACAGCTGTACCCGCTATATAGCGCCACTGTACAGAATTCCGGCTTCCGGTGCGGCAGGAATCTGGATTATTTACAGGCCTCTATACAGGAATCTTGCGTATGTACAGTAACAATACAGCCGGGATTCCTCTATGTTGGAACCAGAAAGCCTGACGACAACGCCAGCGTAAACCGGAAAGGAGCTACTATGATGGAGAACGAAACCCGGCTAACCATGCCGGACACAGCAGCAGGAAAAAAAGAGCGGCGGTCCGGTTCTATCGTAATACGGGAGCTGCATCACTTCTGGAAGAACAGGGAGCTATTTCTTTTATCCCTGCCCGGAATTGTGTACAAACTGATTTTCGCTTATTTGCCCATGAT
>JAEWAA010000286.1 GCA_023391955.1 Bacillota bacterium
GAGGAAATCAGCCTGAAGCGGCACTACACATTCTACAGCTGGTTTGCCGATGTACCGAAGTTAAAAACCAAACCGGCAGCAAGACGTTTTCTTGGCGGGATGACCTCGCGGATTCCTTTTCGGCAGGAGGACACCCACCGTTTTCTGTATGCCAAGACCTTCATCCGTTCGGAGTATTATGCCATACTGGTGCGCACCTCCGTAATTGCGATCCTGTTGTTCCTCGCCGTGAATCATACGGCGGCGGTTCTGCTGATTTACGGAATTGTGCTGGTGATGAATTGCGCCACAGTGTCCTCGTTGGCCCAGAGCCACCGGTACAGCTTCTGGCTGGAGCTGTATCCGCTGGATGCGGGACGCAGGGTCAAGGCGGTATCCCGCATCTGCGAAGCCGCGCTGCTCTTGTCCAACACAGCAATGGGAGCCGCGTTGATCGGCTTTCACGGCAGCGGCAGGCTGGAAGCCTTGGCAGCTGTTGCAGCAGGTTTTCTGGTTATCCTCTACTTCACCCGGGTGTCGCTTCCCCGGAAAATCAAACATGCCGGGGACTGAGTCCTCCGGCATGTTTTTTGGTATGATAGGCCTCGCGCAGCAGACATTATATGTCGTTTAAAAAAGCCTTGTATTTGGCGGGTTTCCAAGCCCATTTAAGACCTGCTCCTAACCCGTTTCTTCTATTATAATGTAAACTTATAAACGGTCATTTCAGGCCCAGCAGCTTAACCGCATTTTCGGTGGTGATCCGGGCGATTTCCTCTACGGACATCCCGCGGATTTCGGCAGCTGCCTCCGCCACATAGCGCACATATCCGGTTTCGTTCCGCTTCCCGCGGAAGGGGTGTGGGGTCAAATACGGGGCATCCGTTTCCAGGAGCAAACGGTCCAGGGGAACCCGGGCCAGCACCTCTTTGGGCTGCTTGGCATTCTTGAAGGAAACAGGCCCTCCGAAGGAAATATGGAAGTTCATGTCCAGGCAGATTTTGGCCGTTTCCCAGCTCCCGGAGAAGCAGTGCATGATGCCGCCTACCTCGGCCGCCTTTTCCTCCTTCAGAATCTCCAGAATATCCTGATGGGCATCCCTGTTATGAATCACAATGGGCTTGCCCAGCTTCTTGGCCAGACGGATCTGCTCGCGGAATACCCGGGCCTGCACATCCTTGGGGGAGGTATCCCAATAATAATCCAGGCCGATTTCGCCCAGGGCTACCACCTTGGGGAGCTTCAGCAGCTCCCCCAGCTCCTCGAGGTCCTCCGGAGTCATATCCTTGGCATCCTGGGGGTGCCAGCCCAGCACGGCATAGACAAAATCATACTTTCGGGACAGCTCAAGGGTAGTGGGGATGGTCTCGCGGTTAAAGCCCACATTCACAACCCGGGTGACTCCGGCCTCGTAAGCCCGCATCAGCGCCTCATGCCGGTCTTCTTCAAAGGACGGACTGTCCATATGGGTATGTGTGTCGGTAAACATGCTTGTACCTCTTTTCTGTGATTGCATTCTTGACGTTTTTAATGGGAGAGTTATCGCTACGAACGCTTCTGCAGCAGCTGCCATAGCTCCTCGGGCATGGACTCCGCCGCCAGCAGCTCCTCCGGGAAATAGACATGATGCTGCCCCTGGCGGATGCCGCTGATGGACCGGACAATTTCCGAACGGCTGGAGATTTCGAACAGGTGGTCGCGGGCATCCAGGAGCAGAATAGGCAGTTTCTCCTCCACCTCGCCGGGTTTATATACATCATACGGAAGATCCGCCGGAAAATCGAGATACATATAATAATCCGGATCAAGCCCTACCTTCAACAGGCAGTCCCTCACCCCCCGGGTCAGCGGGATTTCGCTTTCCTCCAGAGGCACATATTTCAGGAGCCGCCTATCCAGGAAACGGCTGCATAAATCAGCCAATACGGGATCGGAATCCTCGGTCCATTCCATAAAAGCCATCTGCATCAGCGCTTCATCCAGGTGAAGATAATCGCTGACCGTCATCGAATGGTCGAACAACCGGCGCAGCGTATCGTTCAGGAAGGAGAAAGAATGCCCACCCCCATATAATACCCGGGCCCGGTCGAATATTTTGGATAGCAGAATTTCCCCGCTACGGGTGACAGGGTGAAAGTACACCTGCCAATACATCTGATAGCGGGACATCAGGTAATCTTCCACCGCATGCATGCCGCTTTCCTTCACGACAATATGTCCCTTATGGGGGCGGACCATCCGCAGAATCCGCTCCAGATCGAAGGTGCCGTAATCCACTCCGGTATAATACGCGTCCCGCAGCAGATAATCCATCCGGTCGGCATCCATCTGGCTGGAGATCAGGCTTACTACAATTTTTTTCTCGTAGGTTTTTTGAATAACGGCGGCAATCTTCTCCGGCAGCATCGGGTCTGCCTTGCGCAGAATCCGGTTAACCTGGGTGTCCCCCAGAACAATCCGGCAGGTCCACTCCTCGTGGTCGCTATTAAAGGCCCTTTCGATGGAATGGGAAAAGGGGCCGTGCCCCAAATCATGAAGCAGCGCCGCACATAGGCATAACAACCGCTCCTCCCGCGGCCAATCGGAAAATCCGCTTTTCTCGAATTGCGAAATAATCCGCCGGGTGATTTCATAGACACCGAGAGAATGGGAGAACCGGCTATGCTCCGCCCCGTGGAAGGTCAGATAGGACGTGCCTAACTGCCTGATCCGCCGGAGCCTTTGAAACTCTGCTGAATTAATCAGCTCCCATATGGTTTCGTCCTGGACGTAGATGTAATTATGTACCGGATCCTTGAATACCTTTTCTTCCGACAGTTTGCCTGACATGTCCGAGCCCCCCTTCAATGGATTGAGGTAAAAGTCCTCTTTTTCACTTGTCGAAAAATGTCGCACACAGCCGCCTTTAGTCCCGAACAGATATTCCTTAAAAACTAGTAATATTACTATTCGATTTTTCCGGAAAAAATATTACTCGAAAAAAGTCCGCTGTTATCAGGGTTAAGGGATTTTATAAGCCAAAATTTAGTACCTTTTTTTACAAAAAAACAGTTGACTATTTTGGCAATGGTTGGTATCAAAATAAAGTGCGATGTCCAAAGATGACGACTGTAAAAACTGCCACCAAATTTGAGAGGAGCAACATATACAATGATGAAATCTACTGGTATTGTAAGAAAAGTGGACGAGCTGGGCCGGGTTGTAATCCCGATCGAACTTCGCCGTACTCTGGGAATTGGCGAGAAGGACGCTCTTGAAATTTATGTGGATGGCGAGCGCATCATGCTCAAGAAATACGAGCCTGCTTGCATCTTTTGTGGCAATGCTGAGAACGTTGCCTACTTTAAAGGAAAAATTGTTTGTAATGTTTGCCTAACTGAGATGCCTAACCCTGTGACAAAATAGGAATTATAGTGTATAATAAATCCATAACCAATGTTAATTCTAACCTTTTTATATCTCCTCTAGTCCCTGAACAACCTACGCAAAGCCGGCGTGGTTGTTGAGGGATATTTTTTGCCCTCTTATCTGTGGCCTAAACCTTCTAATAGATAAGCCAAAACGGGGGCGAATGCCCCCTTATTCCTCCAGCAGTTCCTGATAGATATCCCGGCGGGATACCCCACGGTCGCCGGCTGCCTTCTTCATAGCCTCCTTGCGGTTAAGCCCGTCGGCTTCATACCGCTCCACATGCTCCGCTACCGTTAGAGTCTTCCACCAGCTGGCTTCAGCGGCTATGTCTTGCTCTCCTGCCGCCTCTGCAGAAGCCCCTTCCACAACCAGGCAATACTCACCCAAGGGCGGAGCCGCCTCCAGCATCACCAGCGCTTCCTCCAGCGTTCCCCGGGCAAATTCCTCGTAGCGTTTAGTCAATTCACGGGCCAGCACCACCTGCCGGTTGCCCCAGCTTTGCAGCATCGCCTCCAGCGTTTTACCTACCCGGTGGGGAGATTCATAGAATAATAAAGTCTCCTTCACCCCTTGAAGAGAGGAAAGCTTTTCCCTCAGCCCTTTTTTGTCCCGGGGCAAGAAACCCACAAAACGGAAGCCGGTGGTGTCCAGGCCTGACACGATCAGTGCAGAAAGCGCCGCATTCGCACCTGGTACGGGTATGACCGGGATATCCGCCTCAATGGCCAACCGGACCAGGTCTGCTCCAGGATCGGATATGGCAGGCAAACCCGCGTCGCTGACCAGGGCAATGCTCTGCCCCTCCTGAAGGAGACGGACCAGCTCGGGGCCGCTGTGGATTTTGTTATACTCATGGTAGCTGACCAGTCTGCCCGCAATCTCGAAATGGGTCAACAGCTTCCGGGTCTGCCGGGTATCCTCCGCCGCTATAATATCGGCCTCCTTCAGGATGCGCACCGCCCGGAATGTCATATCCTCCAGATTGCCGATGGGTGTGGCCACCAGGTAAAGTGCCCCGCCGCCACCGCGGTCAGCTGCATAACTCCGCTGTATATTCATTCCGACACCCTCTCCTTATTCTCTACCCGGAGGCTGTCGGCTGAACCATAATAAACCTCCATCAGCTCCGCGGTATATTGACCGTCCGGGCCGTAAACCACCAGGGGCGGAAGCAGCCGCAAGTCCGGCTTGCCTCCCCGGATGCCCTCCACCAGCACCATATTGGCCTCCTCCTCCGCGTTGGGGTGGACAAAACGGAGCCGTTTGGGCTCCACCCCCACCTTCCGCATCCCTTCCAGGATGTCGGTAAGCCGTCCGGGCCGATGGACCATGGCCACCTTGCCGCCAAATCGGGTTAAACGGCTGCTGGTCTGCAGCACATCCTCCAGAGTACAGAAGATTTCATGACGGGCCGCGGCAAAATGGACATTCCCGTTTTGCTCCCCTGCGCGTACCGGGAGATACGGGGGATTCACAGTCACCAGGTCGAACAAACCTGCCTCCCGGCCCCGGTATTCCTTCAGGTCCCCCTGCTCAATATGAACCCGCTCCTCCAGACCGTTCAGACGGACACTCCGGGCGGCCATATCGGCCAGCCGCTCCTGAATCTCCAGGCCCCAAATCTCCGCCTGGGTGCGGGTGGACAATAGCATGGGGACAACGCCGTTGCCGGTGCACAGATCCATCACCCGGCCCCGGGGAGGCACCGAGCAGAAACGGGCCAGCAGCACCGCATCCATGGAAAAGGAAAACACATCATCCGCTTGGATGATCTTCAAATTATTGCGGAGCAAATCATCCGCTCGTTCGTGAGGCAAAAGCATATCGGTTCTCCGGACTCCTCTGTGCCGCCCAAGTGCTCATAAGGCCAGCCGCTCTTGTCGCGGCTGGCCTCGTTCGTCTCATGCGCCATCACTATTATTTATTCAAGAATGACATACAGAACAGGCAATCGCCTTCGGTACGCAAATGTCCGTAATAAACATTGCATATGTGAAAGCCTTCATGATAAAGCCGGGCCAGATTCTCATAACCTTCCCGGGTCAGGGACAGACCCTCCGGCTTGGCGGGCTCGGCGTCAGGCTCCATAGTCGGTTCCGGGTATTGATCCTCACGTATCAGACGCAAGAGCTGCTCATTCTCCATCTGAAGCCGCTGGTTTTCCTCCAGAAGCTCCACCACAATGGTCTTCAGCCTGCTCAAATCCGCATACATGGTGCCCATTTGTTCTTCCATGGCTTCAATCTGCGTGAAAATTTCCTTTTTCTCCAACGGTTGTCACCTCAGGTGAGCCTTCAAATTACTCCTGCTCCGCTACATCATCCCCCGGGAGCTCCACTACCCGGTTATTCTGCTCAAACAGCTGAACCTTTACCATCCGGCTCTCCACATTCAGGCTGACCACCTTGGCCTGCCCCATCGTGGTGATGACGATACGCCCCACCTTAGGCAGCTCGGTTTTGCCGCTTTCATAATTGTCATGCTCGTATTTCAAGCAGCACATCAGCCTGCCGCATAATCCGGAGATTTTGGTGGGATTCAGGCTCAGGTTCTGATCCTTGGCCATCTTGATGGAGACGGGATCGAAATCCCCCAGGAAGGAGGAGCAGCACAGAATGCGGCCGCAAGGCCCGATTCCGCCCAGCAGCTTGGCTTCATCCCGGACTCCGATCTGCCGGAGTTCAATTCGGGTGCGGAAGATACTGGCCAGGTCCTTCACCAGCTCCCGGAAATCCACCCTGCCCTCTGCTGTAAAATAAAAGATGACCTTATTGCGGTCAAAGGTATATTCAACGTCCACCAGCTTCATCTTCAGCCCGTGGTCCTTGATCTTCTCCTGGCAGATGCCGAAGGCTTCCTTGGCAGCGGCCTTATTGTTGTCCACCACCCGGGCATCATTCTCGTCCGCGATCCGGATGACCCTCTTCAAGGGAAGCACCACATCGCTTTCGGGCACATCGCGCTTGCCGATGACGACCTTGCCGTATTCCAATCCCCGTGCCGTATCCACAATCACACTGCTGTCTTTTTGAACAGGCAAGTCAATGGGGTCAAAGTAAAACACCTTCCCCGCCTTCTTGAAGCGGACGCCCACAACGCAATACAAAGGTTTCTCCCTCCAATCTATGGTAACCTTAATCAAGGCATTAGCTTGCAGGCCGTTCCTGCATTCCGATAATGGCCTGCTCCAAGGCCAGTTGGGCATTCGCCGTGGTGCGCAGCTTCTTCTGAAGCTCGATCAGAAGCTCCATGGCATGCACCCAATACCGCAAGGGTAAACGTACCGCTTCCTTGTAGGTCCAATCGGTCTGATCGGCAAACACTACATCCTCCCGGCGGCCGTTCTGAAGGTGAAGCATATCTTTCAGCAGAAGCAGCCACAGGTCCAGAATAAGAGGAAGTCGATCCGCCATATCGGACTTGAACACGGCCTGCTGCGCTGTAATGAGTACATGGGGGAAGCGGAAAAGCGCCTCCTTAGCCAATTGTATCATTACATTTCGCGCTTCTGCAAACTCCTTTGATTGGATAAATTTCCGCGCAGCCTCTACTCCACCCGCTACATGGGCGGCAGGCAGCACAAGCTCCAGCGGAAGTCCTTCCCGCCGGTGCAGCACCTCCACAATCTCCGGTACAGCCAACGGAACAAAGGGTATCCATTGGGCCCGGGATTGGATGGTAGGCAGGAGAGCATGTCCATTCTCCGTAATCAGAATGGCCATGATATCCGTCCCCGGCTCCTCCAGAAACTTCAGAAGGCTGTTGGCCGCTTGGACGGTCATCCGGTCCGCTTGTTCGATCACATAGATCTTCTTCGCCCCGCCGGACAGACGGTAACCCAGCTCCCGTTGCAGCTCCCGGATCTGGTCGATCTTCACACTAGCTCCTTCAGGCTCGATCAGGATCAGATTGGGGTGGTTGCCATGGGCTACCTTGCGGCACTCCACACAATCCCCGCAGGCGTCATCCACCCTTGCTGTGCAGAACACCGCTTGGGCCAGGGTCACAGCCATTTCCTTCTTGCCGGAGCCCGCAGGCCCGGAGAAAATGTAAGCATGGGACAGCTTCCCGGTACGGAGGCTGTTAACGAGCATCCGCTTGGCCCGGAACTGTCCCGGTATAGCTTCAAACGACATGTTGTGCCTCCTCCTTCCCAAGGGTCCCTTCTATTTAAAAGGTTAAATTTATGAGCAAGCCTTTAATTTCACCAACGCGCTGCAGGATATCGATTTTGCCCTGCTCCGTGTCCAGCAGCTCGTCCGCCATGGCAAGCAGATGCCCGTCGATTTCCTCCAGGAGCTTGTAGCGTTTGGTGCGGCCCCTGCGGTCCCAGCCCCGGGTATCCTTCAACCCGACACCACGGCGGGCAGTCTCTTCCAGAAACTGCTTGATCAACAGCTTGTACTGCCGCAGCTCGCGGACGGTCATGGAACGGGACAGGCGGTCGCCCTGCCGCTGGATCTGGTCGATCATCCGGTTCAATTGCTCCTGGCCGGCTTGTTCATCTTGCTGGCGCAGACTGTCAGAGAAGCTTTTTTGCTCCACAGGATGGAAATTGGAATTGTCCGTCCGACGAAGCTCATTGCCAGACGGACGCCAGCCAGGATTGATTTTCATGAGGATATATCCAGCCTTCCTTGTGCGAATGAATTAATAATGCTCGAAGCGTTCAACCGGCATGACGAACACCGCGGCGCCGCCTACCTGAACCTCAACAGGGAATGGAATATAGGAATCGGAAGTGCCGCCCATGGGGGAAACGGGAGTAACCAGCTGTTCCCGGGTTTTGCAGTTGTTGCGGATTACATTCAGCACCTCGGGCACCCGCTCATCCTCAATACCGATAATGAATGTGGTATTGCCGGCCTTCAGAAAACCACCGGTGGACGCCAGCTTGGTGGCGCGGAAGCCGTCCTTGATGAGAGCGTTGGACAGACGGTTGCTGTCTTTATCCTGAACTACAGCGATGACAAGCTTCATAGCAACTCCTCCTTCTAAATGATAGGATAGCTCCACAAGCCGCAGGTAAAACGGCCGGGTGCTTATTACCTCACGATATGTGCCGAGGACGGCATGGGTGACAGCCGCCTATAGGAAAGGAGTCTCCATGAACATGCATTACCCGCATTTTCAATAAAAAACTCCATGTCCATACTTTATTTGACATGAAAGCAACGTTTTCCTGCTTGGAATGAAAGATTCAGCGCCTGCCGCACGGATTTCGCCACCTGATCCAGTGGCTGGCCCGCATCAATGCGGACAATCCGGTCGGGATACCGGGCATGGAGAAGAGCATAGCCTTCTCTAACCTTATGGTGGAAGGCCCTACCCTCCAGATCCAGGCGGTTGATCTCCCGCCCCTCATCCTTATGGATCCGGGAGAGGCCCAACTCGGGGTCAATGTCCAGCCACAGAGTGAGATCCGGCATCACACCAGCTGTGGCAAATTCATTCACCGAATAAATTTCATCGATGCCTAATCCCCGGGCATGTCCCTGGTAGACCAAGCTGCTGTCCACGTACCTGTCGCTCAGCACGGTTATTCCCCGGGCAATGGCGGGCAGCACCTTCTCCACCAGATGCTGCCTGCGGGCCGCGGCGTACAAGAGGGCCTCCGTTCTGCCATCCATGGAGGTATGCTCCTTGTTCAGAATAATAGAGCGGATTTCCTCGGCAATCCGGATGCCTCCCGGCTCGCGGGTAATCAGGACCTCCATTCCCTTCTCCTGCAAAAAAGACTCAATTTCCGGAATCAGGGAGGTTTTGCCCGCCCCTTCTCCGCCTTCCACCGTAATAAACCAACCTTCTGCCACTGCTATACCCCATTCGCTGTTTATTTCAGCCATCCGTATATCAAGGGCGCAAGCGCCGCTACAATAAGCCGTCAGGAATCCTGTCCTGTTACCAGTATACTACATCCGGGTCCCGGAGGCGCACCCTGAAATTTGGCTCCGGCCCGGTATAAACGCAAAATCCGCTCCGCGGTCCCAGCCGTAATGGTCTCTCCCGGAATCAGCAGCGGAATTCCCGGTGGATACGGCACCACCGCCTGGGCGGCACGCAAACCCACCGCCTTGTCCAGGAGCATGGGCGTTCCACGCCTAACGCCGGTAAGGCCCATGGGCACCGGCTCGCTGACCGGATCCTCACTCGCCGCTGCTATAGCCAAACCCGCTGATACGACGTCAGCTTCCACTCCGCTGCTGCATCCACAACCGGATAAGGAGGCGATAACATCCGCCAGCCGCTCCAGATCCCCCCGGCCTGTAGCCGGACTGGCCGCCAGCACCGCATAACGTTCATCGGCCA
>JAEWAA010000320.1 GCA_023391955.1 Bacillota bacterium
CCGGCATTACCATTCACGTCAGTGTCGGATGGTTGTGAGGAGGAGGATCGCAGTGACGGGTGGACCGGTGTTCCTGATCGGCGGTGGGTATGGCACTGGCAGCCAAGCGGGATCAGAAGAGCTACCGGGTTTTCTGTCTCATGGGTGACGGGGAGCAGGCGGAAGGCTCCAACTGGGAGGCGGCAATGGCCGGAGCCCATTACAAGCTGGATAATCTGGTGGGTATCATCGACCGGAACCGGCTGCAGATCAGCGGCACCACGGAAGAGGTGATGGGCCTTGAACCGCTGGAGGACAAGTGGGCGGCCTTCGGCTGGAATGTGGTGTCCATTGACGGAAACGACATGGCGGCATTGGTAGAAGCGCTGGAGGCGGTGCCGTCGGTGCAGGGGAAACCCACGCTTCTTATGGCGAACACGGTGAAGGGCAAGGGCGTTTCCTTCGCCGAGAATGTTCCCCATTGGCATCATCATGTGCCGAATGAAGCGGAGCTGGAGCTGGCCTTATCCGAGCTGGCGGCAACAATGGAGGGTTTGAAGCAGGAAGGGCAGGTGCTATAACAACATGAATACCATTCCTAACCGGCAGGTCATCTGCGAAACCCTGATGGAGCTGGCCCAGGAGGATAAGGACATCATGGTTCTGGCCAGCGATTCCAGAGGATCCGCCTCCATGGGACCGTTCGCCAAGCAATATGCGGACCAGTTCGTGGAAGTGGGCATCGCGGAGCAGAATATTGTGGGGATTGCGGCAGGGTTGGCCCACAGCGGCAAAAAGCCCTTTGTCACCTCCCCGGCTTGTTTCCTGAGCATGAGGAGCATCGAGCAGATCAAGGTGGATGTGGCGTATTCCGCCACCAACGTCAAGCTGGTGGGCATCAGCGGCGGCGTCAGCTACGGCGCCCTGGGCATGTCCCATCATTCCCTGCAGGATATTGCGGTGGCCAGGGCTATTCCCGGGCTTGCCGTGGTGCTTCCGGCAGACCGGCACGAAACCAAGCGGATGGTGGAAGCCTTGGCGGAGCATAAAGGCGGCGTCTACATCCGGATTGGCCGCAATCCGGTAGAGGATGTATACCCGTCAGCGGAAAGCTGCCCGTTTGTGCTGGGCAAGGCCGTCACCATGAACGAGGGGGAGGATATGACCATCATCGCAGCAGGAGAAACCGTCCGGGTCTCCCTGGATACGGCGAAGCTGTTGAAGGACGCCGGAATCTCCTGCCGGGTGCTGAACATGCACACCATCAAACCCTTGGATAAGGAAGCCATCATCCGGGCAGCCCGGGAGACCGGATGTATTCTCACAGTGGAGGAGCATAGCATCCACGGTGGCTTGGGGGCGGCCGTATCGGAGGTTGTGGTGCAGCATCAGCCTGTGCCCATGCGGATTATCGGGATTCCCGACGAACCGGCCATTGCCGGTAAAACTGCCGAGGTCTTCAAGCATTACGGCATTCATGCGGAGCATCTGCAGCAGGTTGCGCTGGAGCTGCTGAAAGGCAAGGCCGGATCCAAATGAGCCAAACCAAGGATATGATTGCCGTAATCGATCAAAGCACCTCCGGCACCAAAGCGCTGGTCGTGGACCGGCAGGGCTGTGTCATCGCCCGCAGCACGGCGGAGCATACCCAGTATTACCCCAAACCGGGGTGGGTGGAGCATGACCCTCTGGAAATTTACAGTCAGGTCAAAAGCACCCTCTTGGATGTGCTCCGCAAGGCCGGGATCGGGCCAGGGCGTCTGGCAGCCCTGACCGTGACCAACCAGCGGGAAACCGCCGTGATGTGGGACCGGCAAACGGGTCTGCCGGTGTATCCCGCCATCGTCTGGCAATGCCAACGGACGGCTGAAGCCTGCCAAACCTTGAAGAAGGCCAACCACGAGAAGACTGTCCGGGCCAAAACCGGGCTCGTCCTGGATCCCTATTTTACCGCAACCAAGTGGAGCTGGATGCTGGAGCATGTGGAGGGGATTCAGGAAAAGCTCCACAACGGCGACCTTCTGGCGGGGACCATGGATAGCTGGCTCCTGTGGAAGCTGACAGGCGGTAAGGTTCATGCCACCGATTACACCAATGCCAGCCGCACCTCCCTGTTCAATATCCACAGCCTAGAATGGGATCAGGAGCTGTGCGACATGTTCAGAGTGCCGGCTGACCTGCTGCCGGCCGTCCGCTGCTCCGATGAGATATTCGGCGTAACGGCGGACCCGGATTTGTTCGGTGAAGAAGTGCAGGTGCCGATCTCCGGCATCATCGGGGACTCCCAGGCTGCCTTGTTCGGCAACGGCTGCTTCCAGCCCGGCATGGCCAAGGCTACCTACGGAACCGGCACCTCTGTCCTGATGAATACCGGGGATAAGCTGCAGGAGGCCGGGAACGGACTGGTAACGGCGGTAGCATGGGGAAAAGGAGGGCAGGTCACCTATGCTCTGGAGGCGGTGATCCGCACCTCGGGTGACTGCATCAAGTGGGTACGGGACAGCCTGGGGTTATTCCGCAGCTTCGAGGAAATGGAGGAGCTGCTCAACCAGGTGTCCGACAACGAAGGGGTTTATCTGGTTCCGGCCTTCGTCGGGCTGGGCGCCCCCTATTGGTCGGCAGATGCCAGGGCGGCCATTGTGGGGATGAACCGCGGAACCACCAAGGCCCACATTATCCGGGCGGCCTTGGAGAGCATCGCGTACCAGGTGTATGAAGCCGTTGAACTGATGCAAACCGAATCCGGCGTCCGGCTGAAGGAGCTGCGTACGGATGGCGGCGCGTCGGATAACCGGAGGCTTATGGAGCTCCAGGCCGGCTTGCTGGACCGGTGTGTGGTGAAGTCCGGAGTTGCGGAATTGTCCGCCATGGGCTCTGCCTATATGGGAGGGCTGGGAACCGGATTATGGTCCTCACCGGAGGAACTGCCCGGTACGGCGGCAGCAGCGGGCATCCGGTATGAGCCGGAGATGGGAGAAGCCTCACGCAAGCGCTTTATTGACGGTTGGAGGCATGCAGTAGCCTGTGTGCTTTATGGAGTAAAGGAGGCATAACAGATGAAGAAAAATTGGGTTTGGGCAGCTCCCCTTACAGTGGTTCTGGCGGGGAGCGTGCTGGCAGGCTGTGGCAATGAGGAGAATGAAGGCGCTGTCAAGGAACCGTCGTCCTCAGCCGAACCTGCGGCAACCGCTGCACCAGCAGCACCTGTGAAGTTCACCATCATGGCCAATCTTCAGACAACGGAGGTTCCCTCCGACAAGCTGGAGAAGTTTATCGAGGAAAAAACCAACTCCCAAATCGAGATCCAATGGGTGCCGGATGGCTCGTATGACGAGAAATTCCAGGCGGCCTTCTCTACCGGCACCCTGCCCCAAGCCGCTTTCATCAAGAACGCCGCTTCCTTTGTCCTGATGAGGTCGGCCATTAAGAACGGGCAGTTCTGGGAGATCGGGCCTTATCTGAAGGATTATCCGAATTTGAGCAAACTGGATCCGAAGGTTCTGGAGAATACGAAGGTGAACGGCAAGATTTATTCCCTCTATCAGGAAAGGCAGCCGGCCCGCGCCGGTCTGGTCTACCGGAAGGACTGGCTGGACAAGGTGGGGATGAAGGTTCCCACTACCACGGACGAAATCTACCAGATGCTGAAGAAATTCAAGGAAGCCGACCTGGCCGGCGGCGGCCGGACCATTCCGCTGACGGACCGCAATGATCTGGTGTATGGCTCCTTCAAAACCATCGCCACCATGTTCGGCACACCCAATAACTGGGGACTGGTCAACGGAAAGCTGACACCGGATTTTATGACCAAGGGCTATATGGATACCATGAAGTTCTACAAGAAGCTGCATGAGGAAGGCCTGATTAATAAGGACTTCCCCGTCACCAGCAAAACCGACCAGGAGAATCTGCTGTTCACCGGCCGTTCCGGCCTGCTGGTGGGAACGATGAGCGGAACCAAAACGCTGCAGGATAAGACGGTTACCAACTTTCCCGAAGCGGTATACGACGTGGCCAATGATTTGAAGGGACCGGACGGCAAACCTGTAGCCTGGGGCTCCAGCGGTTATGGAACGATTCTGTTGTTCCCCAAATCCGCTGTAAAATCCGAAGCGGAGCTGAAGGCCATTCTTGGGGTATTCGACAAGTTCTATGACAAGGATTTGGCGGATACGTTGAAATACGGCTTGAAGGACCAGAATCACCACACCGTCAATGCAGATAACAAAATTGTCCCCGGCACCGACACCAAGCTGATCGATAAGGATGTCCGCCCTTACCTCAGCATTGCGTTAGCAGAAACCACTAATGTTACGCCGCAGAAATTTCCGTCGGAGGTTCAGGATAAAGCCAACCGGCTGTCCAATGAGGCTGCAAAGTTCATGATTACCGATCCTACTGCCTCCTTGGATTCCCCGACGTATTCCGAGCTTGGAGCAAGACTTCAGGAATTGATCAAGGATGGCACCTATCAGTTCATTTTAGGCAAAATAGATGAAAACGGTTTTAAGGCGGTAACAGATAAATGGCTGAAGGACGGCGGCCAAAAGATTGTGGATGAATACAACCAAGAGTATACCAGGCTGAGCAAGTAAGCGCTTTAGATAAAAAAGTGGAGAGAAGCGCAGATAAAACAGGTAAAGGGGTCATGAAAAAATGGGTACATGGACAACGGGTAAAAAAAGCGGATTGGCTGTGTTGGCGGTATGTATGGTAGCCGTCGGCTGCAGCAGCAAAGAAACACCGGCTGCAGATGGAGCAGGCGCAAAAGAGGATACGGGTCCTACTAAAATTACGATTATGACCAGCCTCCAGACACCAGAGGTTCCGTCGGATACCCTTAAGAAGCTGCTGGAGGAGAAAACCAATACCCAACTGACCATTAATTTCTCACCCGCTGGCTCCTATGATGAAAAATTCCAGGCTGGCTTGGCAACAGAAACCCTCGCTCCCATCACCTATGTGGGCAACCAAGCCGCATTCATCAATACCCGCAATGCCATTAAGAACAATCAATTCTGGGAAATCGGACCGTACCTTAAGGATTATCCGAACTTAAGCAAGCTGGATCAGGACATCCTCAACAACATGAAGGTGGACGGAAAAATCTATGCTTTGTATCAGGAGGTGCAAAGATCCCGGTCAGGAATTATTTACCGGAAGGACTGGGCGGATAAGCTTGGTTTAGCCGCTCCCCAATCCATCGACGATATTTATAACATGCTCAAGAAGTTTAAGGAATCCGGCCTGGCGGCTATCCCGCTGGCAGACCGCAATGAATTTCTCTATGGCGCCTTCAAAACACTCAGCTCCTACTTCGGCACACCCAACAGCTGGGGACTGGTGGACGGCAGCTTGGTCCCGGATTTCACCACGCAAGGGTATATGGAGACCATGAAGTTTATGAAGAAGCTGCGGGATGAGGGTTTGATCAATAGGGATTTCCCCGTCACCAGCAAAACAGATCAGCAGAACCTGATGTATTCCGGGAAAGCCGGCATGTATATCGGATCTATATCTGATGTAAACAGCATGTCTGAAAAGACGGAGGCTAACTTCAAGGAAGCCAAGTTTGATGTGGAAAACCGGATTGTGGGAACAAACGGGAAAACCGGTGTTTGGGCGGTTCACGGATACGGCAACGCGGTGCTTTTCCCGAAATCCGCCGTTAAGAACGAAGCCGAGCTGAAGAAGCTGCTCGCCTTCTGTGATAAGCTCTTCGATCCGGAAATCGCCAACCTGCTGATGCATGGTGTGGAGGGCACACATTACAGCCTGCAGGACGGCAAGGTGCTTCCTGTGACAGACGCCAAGCTGCTGGAGAAGGATGTGTCGGGTTACGGTGTTATCGCCTTGGCCCGTATCACCAATATTAAACCCAAGGTATTTACCCGTCCCGCGACAGAAAAAGCGGAGCAGTTGATCAATGAAGCTGTTAAGTTCTCCATCAGTGATCCTACAGCTTCTCTTGATTCTCAAACCTATACCGAAAGAGGCGCCCGTCTCCAGGATATCATCAAGGATGCCACCTACAAATTTATGCTGGGTGACATTGATGAGAAGGGCTTCCAGGATGCGGTGAAGAAGTGGAAGGATCAGGGTGGAAGCAGCATTATCGAGGAGTATAACGCTTCTTATAAGGCTGCCAATAAAAAATAATGAACTGCCGTACGGCTGGAGAGGCACCCATGGGTGCTTCTCTGTGTGCTTTTATAAGAATAGACAGGGAGGAAAAAATGATGTTAAAGCCTTGGGACCATGGGCGTTTACAGGTAAGCCCTAATCAGAAAAATCTGGTGAATGGAGAGGCTCCTTTTTTCTGGTTAGGCGATACAGCGTGGAATTTATTTCAGCGTTTGGATCTGAATGAAGCCTATGTTTATTTGAGGAACAGGAAGGAAAAGGGCTTCAATGTTATTCAGGCTGTTTTGATTAATTATGCCCATGAGGGGAACAAAAGAAGCCTCCAGCATGTGGAGAATGAGGATGTTCTGCAGGTGATCCGGGCGGATAATAAGCCGTACTGGGATCATGTGGAGACGATCGTGGATATGGCGGCGGAGCTGGGCATTTATTTTGCGCTGCTGCCTGTTTGGGGCAGAGTGGTGAAAGAAGGTTATTTGAACACCGATAATGTGGCGCCCTATGCGGATTATCTAACCCGGGTATTTGGAGGAAAGAAGAATATTATCTGGCTCTTGGGCGGGGATATTCGTGGCGATTTGCATGAAGGTTTATGGAATACGCTGGGAACGGCTCTGAAATCGGCCATGCCGGATACCCTGGTTGGTTACCATCCCTTCGGCAGAACCTCTTCGTCGTATTGGTTTTCGGACTGTGACTGGCTCGACTTTCATATGTTCCAATCCGGGCACCGCAGATATGACCAGAATTGGCTGAAGTCCTGGGACGACGCCACTGCCCAGGAGCCCTGGTTTGGGGAGGACAACTGGCGCTATGTGGTGCAGGATCGAATGAAGACACCGCGGAAGCCGGTTGTGGATGGCGAACCCTCCTATGAACAAATTCCCCAGGGGCTTCATAACCCGTCCGAGCCTTATTGGCAGGCTCATCATGTGAGGCGGTATGCCTACTGGTCCGTCTTATCCGGTTCTATGGGCCATACGTATGGGCATAATGCCATTTTTCAATTTAACAAAGACGGGTATGAGCCTGAATTCGGATCCAATGTTACCTGGGAGGAGGCGCTTCATGCCAGCGGGGGCAGCCAGATGCAGATTCTTAAAGCTCTGATGCTGGAAATTGATTTTGTGCATGGCGATGCGATGCAGGAGCTTCTGCATACCAAGGAATCAGGCGGGGAAAAGGAGCATAAAGTCCTTGTATTCGGGAACAGCCGCAATATCGTATGTTATACCTATAGCGGACGTCCGTTTACGATCCGGATACCGGATGCCGGGAACAGGAGGTATCAGGCATATTGGATCGACCCGGTAAACGGCAGCAGGAGCTACCTGGGCCAGGTGAGTTCATCTGAAGCAGTGGAATTTGTGCCGCCGCCCAAGGATACCGACTTTACAGATTGGCTGCTGCATTTGAAGGAAGAGTAACATAATTAACCCGATTTGCCCTCAGGCGAATCGGGCTTTTTATTTTACCTTGGCCACACCCAACGCGAAGTGCTGGAACAAAATATTCTCTACCAGCTCCCCTTGCGACTCCTCACAATCCACAATAACAATAATCTCGGAGTGCATTCCCTTCAGCAGCCGTTTCTTTTTCTTCATAACAATTTCCGTCAACAGACGGATGGCCAGCCCAATGATGAACCCGCCGGCTGCTCCAATCAGCCCCCAATAGATGGGGCCCCAGGCCAGCTTAAACCCAATGCTGGCGCCAATAACGGAGAAAGCCGTAGCCAGTGCAGCCCCGATATCAATCAGGGAGGTCCCATCCGAGCGGTGAAGGGTATCGAAGATTTTACGCTCCTCCAGTCGGTTATCCAATGGGACGATAAAAATACTCCCCTGGGGTATCCCTTTTTTTTCCAGAGTGGCAATAGCCAATTCAATAAATGAGCTATGCTCAAATGCGGAAAACAGCTGCATGGATCAGTTCACCTTTCGGCCCTTCAGAATTTTGAAGGAAGAGGGTTGATAATTCATACGGAAGAAGGCGCGCTGCTCCTTGTCATATAATTTATTGTTTTCCACAGTATTGATATAGGAATCAAAGGAGGAAAAACCATACATAGAAGGAAAGAACAAAAGCCATTCGGGGTGGATAACGGAGGTAGCCTCCTTTATTTTCCCCAAAAACAAAAGCGAAACGGCTTCAAGTGCATGGGAATAATAGCAAAAAATAACTGTCCAGACAATGACGAAAAAGGCCGTTACAATCCGGTGGATATAAAGCTGCCCTAATCCCGGTACCATGAAGGACCATAATATGGCCATGGCGGGACTCCTTTTATCCAGGTAATTGATTTCCATTGCCCCGATGCTGAAGGAGTTAAAGCGGCGCTCCTCCCGGTCTGCCATAATATAAATTTTGTTCAAATCTACCGTAGTCCGGTAGCTGTCCCAGATCCCGAAGATATAAACCGGAATATAAATTAATAACCAGCGTGTATCCAAAACCTCTTTTGCTTTCTCAATTTCCCCTTGGAATGAATAGATCATCGCGTAATTGACATGTGACTCCAGATTAACAACAACCTCCCACATAAACAAAACAAGGCCTCGCAAATATTTGGACAGCAGAAGATGCCCAAAGCCGGGAAACGCCGCACTCCACCAAGCAATGATATACGGATTCCGGAGATGAATCTGGGTGGTTCCCAGGATGCTGACATGGGCTCGGTATCTTCTTGCTGTGTTGTCGTTGGTATAGTTGTCCATTAAAGCCACCTCGATGAATATCGTAATCATTAACAGGTTTGCCTGTTGAACCTTGTTCTATACGAAATGCTGGTTCCGGCTTCTGTTTTGTAATAAAATGCGGATAGATAGGATGCCGTAAAGTTATGGCCGGAAGACATTTATATTGCTGGAGGACAACGAACATGATCCGTTTCGAAAATGATTACGCTGAAGGCGCCCATAGGCGGATTCTGGAACGGCTGCTTGAAACCAATGAGGAGCAGACTCCGGGTTACGGGGTGGATGAACACTGTGAGAAAGCCCGGACGTACATCCGGAAAGCCTGTGATGCTCCGAATGCCGATGTACATTTTTTGGTGGGAGGCACCCAAACCAATACTACGATTATCGCTTCCATCCTGCGTCCGCATCAAGGAGCCGTCTCGGCTGCAACCGGCCATATTGCCGTGCATGAGACAGGGGCCATCGAGGCCACCGGTCATAAGGTGCTGACCTTGCCCAGTGAGGATGGCAAAATTCTAGCGGAGCAGGTAAAGGCATTGGTTGATGCCCATTGGAGTGATGCCGCACATGAGCATACGGTACAGCCGGGTTTAGTGTACATATCCCATCCTACGGAGAACGGGACAACCTATAGCAAATTAGAGTTGGAGAAATTAAGCCAAGTCTGCCGGGAAAGCGGCTTGCCCCTGTTTATGGACGGGGCCAGATTGGGATACGCTTTGGCTGCCAAGGATAGTGATTTGTCCCTGGCGGATATCGCCCGGCTTTGTGATGTGTTCTATATCGGCGGAACCAAGGTAGGGGCATTGTTTGGTGAGGCTGTTGTGATTGTCAATGATGTTCTGAAGAAGGACTTCCGGTATTTCATCAAGCAAAAGGGCGGAATGCTGGCGAAGGGGAGACTGCTGGGCATCCAGTTCGAAACCTTGTTTCAGGACGGTTTGTATGAGGAAATCTCAGCGTATGCAGTGGAATTGGCCATGGAAATCCGTGAAGCCTTTACGGCGAAGGGATATTCTCTACGCTATGATTCTACAACCAATCAGCAGTTTCCCATCCTGCCGGATGCCGTATTGGCAGAACTGGGCAAAACCTACTCGTATTCCTTCTGGGAGAAGTACGATGACACCCATAGTGTCGTAAGATTCTGCACAAGCTGGGCTACCAAGAAAGAAAATGTGGAAAGGCTGATTGGGGATATAAAGAGGCTGTAAGCCGGTACGCCCCATGTCAACTTAAAGTTGAACACTCCTCCCCGCCTGCAACTTCCTGTATATGGTATCCTTCGTGATGAATTGGTACAATCGGTGCAGGAGGAGATACGATGGATATGAAGCTGGTTGGGAAAACAATTGCGGCTCTAAGGAAAAAGAACGGGTATACCCAGGAGGCATTGGCGGATAAAATGGGGATTTCCCCTCAGGCAGTGAGTAAATGGGAAACTGGATTAGGCTTGCCGGAGGCTTCCTCGTTAATCGAATTATCGGATCTCTTCAGGGTCTCGATTGACAGCATCCTGCAGCCCGGTAAGCTGGATCGAATTCCGGATTTTATCCGGCGCAATACGGCAGCGCCCCTTGAAAAGATATTAGAAGACATACCGCAGATCGACCGTTGGAATCCGCCTGAAGGCTGCGATATGTATTATTCCATGCCGGCGATGATCGCGGCGGCGTTATGTGCGGTGGAAGCCCAGGAGCAGGGGCAGCCCGTCACCTTGACGGATATGAACGAAAGGTTCCGCGAGCTGATGCATATTATGGGGGTCGGCTACGGCTTTCTGTGGACAGAGAAGCGCAATATGATTGAAGAGCTGTGGCGGATGAACGATTTGCAAGGTATGGCAGAACGGGCCATGGGGTATTACGGGCGGGATTATGTGTGGCTTACCACCGGGGATGCCACGCCGGAGGACATGCGCAGGTTAATGATCTGGTCCATCAACAAAGGCCGTCCGGTGGTTATGGAATGGGCGGGGGGAATTCCGGAATTCAGCATTGTAACGGGTTACAAGGATAACGGGCATACGCTAACCGGCTGGACCTATTGCGGGGAGTGTGCAGCGGGAACCAATGAAAAGGGGATGTTCGTCACCCCCGCCCGCTGGAACGAAAGCTTCCAGTTTCATATGCTGGTGATTGGTGATGCAGTGGATTCCACTTATACGGACAAAGAATCCATCGGCTATGCCTTGAAGGTGCTGGAGCGCGGGAAACCGGAGGATACGTACATAACGGAGGCGGTTGCCGGGGATGCAGCCCTCCACAAATGGCTGGAAGCCTGCGACTGTATCGATAATACCCTCCGCTTATTTCATGTGAACGATATTTTTACACATGCCTTATACATGAACTCGATTTATACCCAAAAGTGTATTTTATCCTATTACAAAAAACTCTCCATTTCCCATGACCGGAATATAAACGATATCATTACGCAAATCAGCATCGCTGTCAGCAGGCTGGAAGGGGAACGCCACGGTCTGGATGCTTACAGGGATAAGCCGGTGAAGCTTGCAGCCGCATGCAAAGGGCACATTGAAAGCCTCATCCGGCATAGAGTTTATATGCGCGGCTGGCTGGGGCAGTTGTATGCCTTATTGTAAAAGAAACTACCTCCTCCCCTTTTTTCTGACTAACTCCCCTATCACAGCAATCACCATAGGAATGGCACAGGTTGATGAGATGAGCGGCCAAAGCATATTCCAGGTTTCCAAAGCTTCGGCTTCATTGGAGAACATGGTCAGGGAAAGAAAGAAAATCAAACTGGTCAGCGGAAAGATGAAGATCCGGGTATTTTGGGATCGGATCAACCGGGAAAATGTGACCGACAAGGAATAAATGGCAATGGTCGCCTTGATGAAAGAACCTGCGATAAGGGTAATTCCCGCGATGGATTCCACCCGCTCCACAATTCCGGGAATTTCCAGAAGGCGGGCCATGCTGTACAGCACGAATTTTCTGGTACCGGCGGTTTCACCCATCACCATAAACGCGCATACGCTGACGGCAATCATCGTGGCCACATTAATGACAGAAGCATACAGCATAAACCTGCCCACCGGTTCCTTCTGATTCGGCTTAATAAAGCACATGAGCGGGGCAAACACATAGATTTCCGAATAGGGAAAGCCGTAAGAGATATAAGCGCCGTAAAGGATTGGCTTGATGCCTTCGTTCAGCTGGGGGAGCAGCATCCAAGGATCGTACAGGGGCAGAAGGGACAGCAGGATAACGGCAATCGTAAAATAGGTAAAAACCAGCATAAGCGTAAACATCCGGGCCATAATTTCAATTCCCGCATGGGCAGTTAACGCCGCCGATAACAGAATCAAAAAATGAAAAATGTACTGCTTGGTATCCACCATCATCGTGATGGAGAAAAAGCTGCTTAATCCGAGGGTGACATTGGCAGCCATTAAAATTAAGACAATGATGAGCAGGACGGACATTCCGGCCGCTATCCATCTGCTGAATATCACCTCGTAATAGTGCACCATGGAATCCCCGGGAAACCGTTGGTGCAGGAACAGAACGCACCCTGTCAGGATGATCCCGATTGCACCGGATAAAAGAAACGATAACCATGCTCCGTTTCCTGCCGCACCTATGACCGGGCTTGGTATAAATATGATCGTTGAGCCGATGGTAAAGGAGAGCAGCAACGCCGCCATTTGGGAGGGCTTAACCCGGAAATGCTCTTGCATATGGCGCCATCACCTGCTTATAGATTTTGTCTTCATGAGGGTTTGAGCTGATTCACGATGCTTTCACCAAGGTTCCCCAATAACATGTGCATGAGATCATCCAAATTGGGCCAAAATTTCTGAATCACAAAACCTGATGCAGAGTACATGGTGACAATGAGGATGGAAGCATAGATCCATCGTTCCTTCCTGGATACCTTCTTTAAACGGGGAACACTGTAAACCAGCATGGAGCCGTATACGAGAAGCACAATCACCATTCTCTCCAGCATGATCCATCACCTTTCAAAAACCTGCATGGCCTTGTCTACTTGGAAAAAATCGTGTGGCCGGTATCCAGACCGGTATTGATGACGGTTACCTTGACCTGAACCTCACACTCCATCTTATGGAATTGCTCCTGCCAGTCGGGCTTCATCTGCCTCCAGACGCCAGGCTGCAATTTACTGATCCGGTTTCCGATCCCGATGGCGTCCGCCTTCATCCCCTTGAGACTAAGCAGCATCTTTTCTGTTCTCAAGCGGATCGTATCGGCAATGTGCAGCTCAAATTGCTTGGTTTGATCCGGCGTATCGATCCGGGAGCGGGTTATCTCCCGGACAGTGCCGCTTACAGAAAGCGAAAGCTTAGCCTTGACGGTGCCGTTTTCTAAGCGGGAGTTGATTTTGGCAGAGGATTGAATGATCTCAAAAGCCTCTGCAGTTGACTTCGATTCCGTAGGTATGGAGATGACGGCATTTTCCATCTTATTGACAGCCAGCATATAGTATTGGATTTCCTCGGAAGGCAAAAATCCGACCATTTTTTTATTCAGGACCACAGCACCGCCGGTATAATGTAAGGAATTATCATCCTTTTTATCCCGCTCCACATAAGGAATCACCGCAGTGGATACCTCGCTTTGCACCTTCAGAATAAGATCCCGCAGTGTCATCTCCGGAATTTTGGCGGTAAATCTGGTGGCGATGCGCTGAATATCGACCAGGGTTCTTCCGTTGGAATTTTCGATCAAAACTTTCCCATTCAGGTAAGGACCGGCCTTTCCGTTGGTAATCGAAATGTGGTTCATAAGCCGCGGCTCGTCATCCCGGTAAAAAAAATCAAGGATCTCCCGGAATTTGGAGGAGCGCGCAATCTCCTCACCGATCAGAATCATCTGCATATGGCTCCATTGGCCTTTGCGGCCCAATTGCAGGGTGATGTCACGAATCGCCTCGAAGATAGAAGGCCCTTCGGTGGTGATATTGAGAGTTGCCCCTTTTGCAGGAGTATCCGTTTTCCCCAGGCTTGGATTGAAGATTTGTGTGGTTAACAATATTTGCTGATTTGCTGTAAGATCAACGGCAACGCCAAGCACAAATGCTCTTTCGCTCAATTCCAAGCCGCGCGTGCAGCCTGCTGTCAATAGCAGCAGAAGGAAGGGGACAATCAATCGGTACATACCTTATATTTTCCTTTTTGGCCATATAGGATTTATTTCGCTTGCTTCGTTTTGCGGAACATCTGCAGGAGCGTAAGCGGCGCGCGCACAATCACATCCAGCAATTGAAACGGGGAGAGCGGCGCCAGCGGCGTAAAATAAGGCTGTCCCAACGAATGAAGACTGGTTAGGTGAAGAAAGAAGAGGATAAATCCGATCAAAAGCCCAAAGCCTCCCCATAAATAACTCAAGACCATGAGGGGAAACACAAAGACCCGGATGGCAATGGCCATTTCATATTGGGGCATGGAGAAGGATGCAATCCCGGTCAGAGAAATGACCACAATCATGACCGGTGAAGCAATTCCCGCACGGATGGCGGCTTCCCCGATAATTAACGCCCCGACGATGCTGACAGCGGCTCCCACAGGGCGGGGCAGACGGATCCCGGCTTCACGCAGCAACTCAAAGAAAAACTGCATCAGCAATGCCTCAACAAAAGAGGAGAACGGCAAACCCTCCCTCGAATTCAGCAGGGTTAACAGCAGATTGCTGGGAATCAGCTCAGGATGGTAATTGGATAAGGCAATGTACATACTGGGCAAGGACAAAGCCATGAAGAAGGCGATAATTCTCATCAAACGAACCAGACTGGAAATATGGGTGCGCTGATAATAATCCTCAGGGGATTGAAAAAAATCAATAAACAAAGCAGGACAGATAAGAATGGTGCTGCTTCCGTCCGCCATGAGAATGATTTTTCCCTCCAGCATGGCACTCACGGCTACATCCAAACGCTCTGTGATGCGGTATTGGGGAAATGGCGAGTATTTACTGTCCTCGATAAACTCGCGCACCGAGGTTGCATCCAACACCTCTATATTCCGGATGTGGGACATCCTTTTTTTCAGCACCGCCAGAGCCTCTTCATTCACCTTATCCTTTACGTATCCGATCATCACGCGCAGATTGGTCAATTCGCCCATTTGGGTCAGCTCAATTTTGAACTGGGGTGATTTCAGGCGGATTCTCAGCAGGCCTATATTATGGTCAAGCTCATCTACGCTTCCTTCCCTGGGACCAAAGATGACCGATTCACTCACCGGCTGCTCCGTTTGCTTGCGGCTGACAGAGTAAGCTTCGATTCCAATTGCCCGATCCCATCCATCAATAAATACGATGCAGTATCCGTTCAATATTTTCCATACGGCCTGATTCATATCCGTTATCATATCGCTGGGCTGGGACATTCCGCTGTCCGGGGAAGAGGAATCCGGGTTTTGTCCGGCAGTGTCCAGCTTACTGATTAACGGCTCCATCATGGATTTGAATGTGCGGAGCTCCATTTTCTCCGTCAGCGGCTTGCAGTACACGATGAGGGTAGAGTAGCGGGTTTTCTCTCCGCAGGTAAAAGGCTGGAATACGATGTCATGGCATTCGAGCAGGATATCCTCGATTTTTTTTCTATTCTCGGTTAAGGAAGCTGCAAGTTTTACCGGATTAGACTGGCTCACGGAATCCACCCCCATTCTTAAGCCGGGATAGGTTGGCACATATTCTCTTTACATGTATATTTTTCAAGTGATTGGAGTTTTATTCATGGGTTGTCTAAAGCGGAATAACGCGGATTTCCCGTCCTGCAAGAACTTATTATTGCCGGAAATGAAGAGCCCTCCTAAAGTTAGAGCTACAACAAACATGAACGGAGGAACCATCCCATGCCGGTTAAAGCTGCCGCACAACTATCTGTTGCCACACGTTCAAGGAAGAACAGAGTATGGGCCGGTATCAAAAGAGACAAATTCCTGTATCTCCTTGCGCTTCCGGGGATCATGTACTTTGTGCTCTTCAAATATGTGCCCATGTGGGGGATTCTGATATCCTTTCAGGATTATTCCCCTTACCAGGGGCTGTTAGCGAGCAAGTGGGTGGGGTTGGAGCATTTTCAGCGTTTTTTTGCCAATCCGGATTTTTTCCAGCTGTTCCGCAATACCATGGCGATTAATCTGTTGAATCTGATTTTTTTCTTTCCTTTGCCGATTGTGCTCTCCTTGATGCTTAATGAGGTGCGGTCTGCCGCGTACAAAAAGCTGCTCCAATCCGTGGTGTACCTTCCCCATTTTCTGTCGTGGGTGATTATCGTCGGCATCTCCTTCCTGTTCCTCTCCCAGGGGGAAGGGATTCTGAATAAGATCCTGGTGGAGCTGGGCTTTGGCAAAATTGATTTCCTGACCAACAAGAATTATTTCTGGGCGATCCTAACGATTCAGTCCATATGGAAGGAGGCAGGCTGGGGAACGGTGATTTTTCTGGCGGCCATTGCAGGGATTGATCCCCAGCTGTATGAAGCCTCCACTATGGATGGTGCGGGCAAGCTGCGCCAGATGTGGCATATTACGCTTCCGGGCATCCGTTCCGTCGTAATTGTTCTGTTGATTCTCCGGATCGGCCATATGATGGATGTTGGCTTCGAGCAGGTGTTCCTGATGATGAACGGGGCGGTATCCGATGTGGCGGATGTGATCGATACCTATGTGTACCGGCTGGGTGTGAAGCAGGGACAATTCAGCTTCAGCACGGCGGTGGGGCTGTTCAAATCGGTGATTGGCCTTTTGCTTGTGATCGGTGCCAACCAATTGGCCAAAAAATTCGGGGAAGACGGAGTTTATTAAGGGGGAACGGCGCATGCGGCTATCCAAAAATGACAGACTGTTTGCCAGTGTGAATTCGCTGCTGTTGGGAATTGTCGGGATGGTCACCTTCTTCCCGTTGTATTATGTGTTTGTTGTCTCGTTTACGGATCCCATGGAGTATACCACCAAGGGGCTGGTGCTGTTTCCCGAAAAATGGACTTTGGCCTCCTATCAATATCTTCTCTCTACGGATTCCTTCATCAGAGCCACAGGCAACAGCGCATTCCTGGCGATTGTTGGGACGGCGCTCAGCCTGCTGGTGACCTCTGGCCTGTCCTATGCTGTCTCCAGAAGAAGACTTCAAGGCAGAAGGATCATGATGCTGGCGATTCTGTTAACCACCCTGTTCAATCCGGGCTTGATTCCGCCTTATCTGCTTGTCCGTGATCTGCACCTGATTAACAGCACCTGGTCGTTGATACTGCCAGTGTTGTCCAGCGGATGGTACGTCATTTTGATGATGGGTTTCTTCGATAATATCCCGGCCAGCCTGGAGGAGTCGGCACGGATTGACGGCTGCAATGATCTGTCCGTTTGGGTAAGAATCATCCTGCCTCTGTCCCTTCCATCCTTGGCTGCCTTCGGTTTATTTTACGCCGTGGCCTACTGGAATACGTTTTTTACGGCCTTGCTGTATATCAATCAGTTTGAGAAGCAGCCTCTTCAAGTTCTCCTGCAGAATATGCTCATCGACGCTTCCACGGCGGCGGGAGGGTCCGCAGCTCAGGAGATGATGTCCGAACAGAGAATTCCGCCCGAGACGCTGAAAATGGCCGCCGTGGTCATCGCCACGACTCCCATTGTGTTGGTGTATCCGTTCCTGCAGAAGCATTTTGCCAAAGGAGTTATGGTGGGCTCTGTGAAAGAGTAGATGATATACTGGGAAATAGATTTCCATGCTGATGAAGCTTGATAAGGGGGCCCTTTGCTTGATCCGACAAAAGGTTTTCCGCAAAAGCTTGATTATTGTGCTGCTCATAACCAGCATTCCTACGGCATTGGTGGGCTCGGCTACGTATTCCATCGGGAGGAGCCAGATCGAAGCGGAGGTGAAGCGTACACACACCATTCTACTGGAGAAATCCGCGGCGAGAATCGAAGAACAGCTGGCCCGGATTGAGCTGACCACCACACAATGGACAATGGACCCTCTGTTCGAATCAGCCCGGATGCTGAATTTGAACCTGAAGAGAGATTACACGGAGATCAACGGCCTGTACCAGTCTCTGATGGTTATGCGGAACACCAATCCCCTAATCGAAAAAATCGAGATCTACATGGCTGAACCTTCGGCCACCATCAATGATTCAGCAGGCATTGTTTATTTGGATGAAAGGCAGAACCAGTATCTGAAGTCTCTGATGGAGGGGAACGGCTCTCTGTTTTGGGTGGATGACTATTCCGGCCAACCGGACAAAAAAGGCAATACCATTGCCCTTTTCCACGATCTGCCCGGCACCTACGGGAATACCTATGGAGCTTTAATCGTGCATATCAATTCACGGGCCTTCAAGAAGATGGTGGACGATATGAATGCGGACGGGGACAGTGGAGCCTCCTTTATTATGCGCCGGGACGGCACCATTGTGACAACCGGCATCTCCGGAATGAAGACGTTGACGGAGAAGTCGTTGGCGGAGCGTGTAAAAAGCAGCCAGGGTTTGGAAGCGCTTCAAATCAGGGATGAGGGACAAAGCTATTCGGTTTCCATGCGCACCTTTGTCCGGACGAATCTGTATTGGAATTACGTAACGGCTACCTCCATGGAGAAGCTTACCAAGCCCATCGACATCATGTCCCGTCTGATTCTTGGAATCAGCGCCTCCGGCTTGCTTATGGCGGCCTTTCTTTCGTGGCTGGCTTCGTACCGGCTGTATC
>JAEWAA010000373.1 GCA_023391955.1 Bacillota bacterium
CCCGAATCCCCCATGCCGCTCCAGAGAAGCAAAACCATGCAGCAGGCTCCGCAGAGCCCGGGCGGCATGAATGGCGGCGGCCGGGTCCAGCCGGTAGGATTCCAATGCCCGGACCACCAGCTCCGCAATCCCGTTGGCCACCTTCGCCCACTCCGCATCCTCCTGTTTGGAGGAGAGCAGGGAGAGCTCATACAGGCCCGGGTGGGCTCTTGCAAAACCGAGGTAGGCATAAGCCATCGCCCGGATCGCATCCTCCCCCGCCCGGCCAACAGCGGCATGCAGCAGCTCGGACCGCAGCTCCTCCAGACCGTGGAGGGACAACAGCTTGCGGAGCTCGGGAAGCCCGGCGATGTGGTTATACAGGGAAGGGGAGCGGATGTCCAGCCGCTGGGCCAGAGTGGCCAGAGTCAGCGCCTCCACTCCCTCCTCATCCGCAATGCGGACCGCCGCTTGGAGAATCAGGTCCGAATTTAATCTGATTTTGGAGGTCACGTCCGGCTGCCCCCCGTCTGGGGAAGGAAAGCAGCGTCCGCTTCCGCCTCTGCGATGATCCGGTCCAGGAGGGGGCCCGGCTGCGGCAGCATCCGCCCATGTCCCACGGCCAGCAGCGAAGGCTCCAGGCTGCGCAGTTTGCGGGCGCTGGACAAGGCCTCTTGTTTGCTCCAGGTGGCCATCGCCGGGAAGGGGAATAAGGGCTTCAGCTTCCCTGAAACAGCCGCACCTCCCCGCACCTGAAAAGCATCCCCTGCAATAAGAATCCGGTTGCGCGTATCAAGGAACGCCATTGAGCCCGGCGTATGCCCCGGTGCGGACACTGCCTGGAGGGAGCCAATCAGGTCACCGTCTTGGAGGAGGATGTCTGGCTTCGTCTTGATCCCTTTCGGCACACTTCCCCGGATAGGCAGATTCGGCTCATGGGACATCAGGGAGACATCCCCTGCCAACAGCCGGGAATCCCTGGCGGAAATATATACCTTCGCATCAGGCAGAGCAGCCTTCAAACCATCCAGAGCTCCTACATGATCCTGATGACCGTGGGTGAGCACAATTCTCCGGATGGGCTTCCCCATGCGGGAGGCCGCGGTTAGGATCCCATTTTGGCAAAAGGCCATACCGGCGTCAATCAGGGTCAGCCCATCCTGCTCCTCCACCAGATAGCAGTTAATCGGGAAAAGCCGCGGCAAAAAAGCCAGCTGGGTAACCGTTTGGACAGTTGTGCTTTTCATCAAACGATTCTCCTCCTTTTTATTACTCCAGTTCATCAAAAAAATAATTATATTATCATTTTAACTAATATCATTAGTTTTTGCAAATGATCTTTTCTCTGCCCGTCCACTTCTAGCGGACAGAGGATTCGTTATGTTGCCAATTTGTCCTCTTCTGAAAATCTTGCGGACACAGGATGCGTTATTTCGCGGTTTCCGCCCCCAGTTCTCCCTTTTTTCACCTAATAACGGAAGCTCGGTCCGCGAAACCAAAAAAACAAACCTTTTCCGCCAAATAGCGGCTCCTCTGTCCGAATGGCTTTCGGACTCCCGAAGTTCAGCAAAAAAAGAACCGGAGGCACCGCCCCCGGTTCTTTCTTTCCAACAAATAAACCCGTTACACCTTGTACGCCTTCATGGCCTTGCGCAGCTCCTTCATAGTGGGGCGTTTGCCGTACATCAGCACCCCGGTGCGGTAGATCTTGGCGGACAGCCAGCCCAGGCCGAAGATGGTGCCGCAGAGGATGGCCAGCGACAGGGCCACCTCCCACCAAGCCGGGTCCGTCAGGCCGATCCGCATGAACATCAGGAACGGCGAGAAGAAGGGGATAAAGGACGATATCACCACATAGGTGGCGTTGGGCGTGGTCAGTCCGAAGATGGCCAGGTAGAAGCCCGCCAGGGAAAACAGCGTCAAGGGCATTACCGCCTGCCCCAGATCCTCCGTCCGGCTGACAATGGAGCCCACCGCCGCGTACAGCGTGGAGTAGAGGAAATACCCCAGCAGATAGAAGATGACTGCAAACACGATCAAGAGCGGATCGATGGCCCCCAGATCGATATTCAGATTCTTCAGCGTATCGATATTATGCGGCAGCGTCAGATTAATCACCGCCACACCCGCGATCAGCAGGATTTGGCTTAAGCCCACAATCAGCATACCGACGATCTTGCCGAACATCTGCTTAAGCGGCGACACACTGGTGATCAGCACCTCCATGACCCGGGAGCTTTTCTCCGCGGTAATTTCAGTGGCAATGAGCTGGCCGGTAATCATCACGCCCATAAACAGCACGATCACCAGCACATAAACCATCCCTGTGGCGATGACCACCTCTTCGGCGGATTTGCCGTTTTTGCCTACTGAGCCGGCGCCGCCGTCGGTAGTGGAAATTTGCACATTATCGATGACCACCGGGGCCATCAGCTTTTGCAGGGTTGCGGCAGGCAGGCCTTTGGCCGCGTCCTCATTCTTCACATATTGCAGGCCCGATTGCAGCTTGTTGGTAAAGCCGAAATCCATGGTTGCCTTCGACTTGTACGCCACCTTGGGGAAGCCCGAGGCCGCATCCATTTCCCCCAGCTCCAGATACCCCTTGATTTCGCCGGAGGAAATCCGTTCCTTCATAGCCGCTTCATTGGCGGCAGCGGAACCTTGGTCCGGGAACTGGCGGACGATCACCTCCGCCTTCTCCTGGGATCCGTAATACTGCTCCAGCCGCGCGGCTACATCCCCCGCCACCATGCCGATTTCCGAAGCTTCGCCAGATTGGAACTTGGAGATGATATAGGGCAGGTTGGAGCCGACAATCACCAGCAGCGCCAAAATCACGGAGGTGACAATAAAGGACTTGGAACGGAATTTGTTGCGGACGGTAAAACCCATCACCGTAAAAAAGCCGTTATTCATGTCCATCGCCTCCTACTGTTTTGATGAAAATTTCATTCAGCGTAGGTTCCTTAACCTCAAAGTGGTGCACATCCGTTTGGCTTAAGGCCAGGGTAATAATCTCCCGCGCCGCCTCCGGCCGGTTCACCCGCAGCTCATAGCCGTTCTCGTGGCGGAGAGCAGCCGTTACGCCGGGAATGGACGCCAGACCGTCCACCTCCCCTGTGGTGGAGAGCAGCACTCGTTCCTTGGGGAAGCGGTTTTTGATATCCCGGATATTCCCCTTCATAACCGTTTTGGACTTGTGCAAAATGGTAATGTTGCGGCACAGCTCCTCCACATGCTCCATCCGGTGGGTGGAGAACAGAATGCTGACGCCGCTGTCCCGCAGCTCCTTCACCGTGCCCTTCAAAAGCTCCACATTCACCGGGTCCAGGCCGCTGAAGGCTTCGTCCAGAATGATCAGCTGCGGCTCATGAATCACCGCTGCAATAAACTGGATCTTCTGCTGGTTGCCCTTGGACAGCTCCTCCACCCGCTTGTCATAATACTCCGGCACACCGAAGCGTTCCAGCCAACGCTTGAGATTGGCGTCCGCCTTTTTCTTCTCCATCCCCTTCAATTGGGCCAAATAAACCAGCTGCTCGCTGACCTTGATCTTGGGGTACAGCCCCCGTTCCTCGGGCAAATAACCCAGCAACCGGGTAATCTCATTGGCGTAGGGCTTCCCGTTATAACGAATGGAACCGGCATCGGGATAAATCAATCCCAGCACCATCCGCATGGTGGTGGTTTTACCTGCGCCGTTGGCGCCCAGGAGCCCGTAGATTTCCCCGCGCTCCACCTGGAGACTGATGCTGTCCACCGCCGTTTTGTCACCGTACTGCTTGCTTACATTCGAGACATCCAGCACACTCATGGCTTCATTCTCCTCTCTATTACATATCCTTGCCTTTATTACGTACCACATGCCAAAAAAGTTCATCCCATTCCAACGGGCGTTCATCCGTCACCGCAATGCCCAGCTTCTCCAACGCCTCCCGGGTTTCCCCCGGCGACCGGGTGACCAGCCGGTGGGGCGTCCCTTTCTCCACGGCAGCGGCACCGGGAAGGGCCTCCGCAGTGGCCGGCAGCTCACTGATCCACAGCGTTCGCCAGCTTTCAGACAGCGCATCCTTCTCGAAGGGACCGTGCACCTCCCCATTTTCCAAAAAGAGCAGGTAGTCCCCGAGCCTCCGTATTTCCTCTATGATATGGGTGGCCATGAGGATGGTCCTGTCTCCGGCGGACACAAAGGCGGACAAGTCTTCCAGCATCATTTTCCAGGAAAAAGGGTCCAGTCCCGCCGACGGCTCATCCAGCACCAGGACCCGGGGAGCCTGGGACAGGGCGATAATAAAGGCAGCCAGCTTTTGAGTGCCTTTGGACGACTTCCGCATCGCCTTCCGGTCATCCAGACCGTAACGGCCAACCAAACGCCGGTAGCAGGCATCATCCCACGCCGGAAAAAACGGGGAAACGGCATCACGCCAGTTCCGGAGGCTCCAGCCCGGATCGGGAATATCCAGCTCATCGGGCATATAGGCGATCCGCCGCCGTTTTTCCCGGAGAGCTTCGACCTCTGCAGAGGCACGCGTTCGGTTATCCAGGGCGGCAGGTTTGCTGTTTTGCCCGGAGGGGACTTCCGTCACCGGACCGGTAGCTGCCGGGAACCATTCCAGGATTCCCCTCTCCGGCTGTACAATGGCATTCAGCATACGGAACAAGGTTGTTTTACCCGAGCCGTTGCGTCCCATAATCACATAAACGTAGCCTTCCTCCAGCGTTATGCTCACAGGACCCAGATGAAACTCCCCGTAAGCCTTGGCCAGATTCTTCACTTCCAGCACCGTTTGCTCACTCATGGTTATGGTCTCCTTTCCTGTTCAGCCTGGTCTCCAGCTGCCGCTCCGCCATGGCCTGCTCCAACAGCCGGCGCATCTCGTCGGGGCCGCAATCATAACGGGAGGCCGTCTCTACGGCTTCCCGGAAAGCCCGGCTCACCGTCTCCAGCCGGTTGCGCTCCCGGTCCTCCGTCTCCACCCGGGCCACGAAGGTGCCCGTGCCCTGCCGGGTCCGGATTAAACCCTCGTTCTCCAGGTCCTGGTATACCCTCCTGATGGTAATCACACTGCAGGACAGGTCCAACGCCAGCTCCCGGATGGAGGGGAGCGGTGTTCCCTCCGTCAGCTTGCCTCCCAGTATCAGCCCCTTTAGCTGCACCTCGATCTGGTGGTACATGGGCTCAGGACTGGCGGGGGATATTTGTATCGGCAGCAGCATAGGTGTTCCTCCTTCCGGCAAGCTTCATAAAGAGTATCATCACATCAAGTCGCGTGAAGCCAGCTTTCGAACCATCAGGAGAGCCATCCCCCAGGCAATGGCTCCGCCAACGGCCAACCCGGCCAAAGACGCCCAAATCCCGTAGCTCCGCACAAGGGTCAAGCTGCCGCCCACAAGATGAATGCCGCCCAAATTCAGAAGCACGATAACCAGCATAAGAACAGCCATCACCAACAAAGTCAGCCGCATATAGATTTTGCCGGCCATCCCCATCTCCATATACATAAATCCCGCCCCGCCGGCCAATGAGAATCCCAGCCACAACACGGCAGCCTGGACAAACTCCGTCCCAGTAGCCAAATGCTCCAATCTTACCGGGAGATATAAAGCGGCAAAATAGCACAGCGCCATAGGCAGCAGTGTGATTAAAAACACCAGATACCGTGCCGCCACAATTTCCTTATCCGTCACCGGCAGCTTGCGGTAGAAGGCCAGCTTCCGGGAGAAGGCGTCAGTCCAATAATGGCTGAGATACTCCTTGGTAAAAGCAAAGCCCAGGGTGCTTGTCATGGATACGGTCACCAGATCCGCCGCGGTGTCCCGTATGATCCGAATTGCCCCTTCCATCAAATCCGGGTCATTCCGCCCCAGGTACATAATCCCCGTCACCGCACCCAGGAATGCGAAGAGAATCCCTGTCAGAAAGGCAGGCAGCAGCAGCTTCCGGGTTTCTTGCTTCACCAGCATGTAGACATAGCCTTTCGGCATATCCTCGCCTCCAGTGTTATTCTGTATATATCTATATACACAGTATACACGATGTGCTGGAATTGGCAACCCATTTTTGCCGCCGCCCCTTTCCCCACCTTCCTGCAACTCCAAAGCCATACACTAACCCACTCCCTCTTCCCCTCATCCCCTCTTCCCTGTACCAGCTCTCTTCTCTCACCAACTAGCTCTCCAACATAAACTTTCCTCTCACTTACTCTCCTTTGCTACACCAACTCTCC
>JAEWAA010000387.1 GCA_023391955.1 Bacillota bacterium
GAACCAATATTTCCGCCACTCCAGGATTCTGGCTGCTTCCTCCAATTGGACACGGCTGTAATAGCGGTACCCATTGGCGGCGTCCACCCTTCCGGGCTTGAGCAACCCTATCTCGTCATAAAGGCGCAGTGCCTTCATCGATATCCGGGCGATATGCGAAAATTGTCCCCTGGTATACATATAAGCGCCCCCATGGTTCATTTAGTGGCCGATAATCGTCGTTAACCGGGCAAATGCCGCAGCACCCTCTCCATATGCGGCCCAATCTGGATAATGTCCTCATTGCGAACTAGCCTGCGGGCCAAATCTGCGATAGCCCGGGCGCCTGCCTCCAGATGCGCCGCCCCCAGAGCTGCAGTGGCTTGTGCGGGGCTGCCCATATATCCCTCGGCCGCTCCCATTTCATCAAAGTAAATATGACCCTGCTGCAGCTCCTCTGCAATGCGTATCCTCACAGGGGGCAGCTCCCGGTAGCAGGGATGCACCAGTTGGGGGTGGCGGTGCAGCATAAACGAGGTTTCCCGCACATCGGCGTGGATTTCCGTCTCCTCATGGCCGTGCAGCGAACCTTGTGGCTCCCGCTCCCCGGCGGTTTCCTTCCCGGTGAAGAAAATGGCGCTGGACGCTTCCACCACTCGGGCGGCATAGCTGCGGTTTACCTCCTCCGCGGCTTGCAGCAAGGCCCGGATATGGAACAGATCCATATGATGATTTACAAGCAGTACCTTGCGGAAGCCGTGGCGGGTAAGAGCGATGCAAAGATCGGTAACCAGCGCCTTGAGGGTTGCCGTCCCCACTGACAAGGTTCCGCAGAAGTGCATAGCCCCTTCGCTGTGCCCCACCCATAGCCGCGGAAGCAGTAAATAGATAGAAGCAGGATCCTCCTTCTCCAACAATTCGGCCGCCATTTCGGCCATTCCTTCTGCGGTCAGAGGATCCGTACCAAGCGGCAGGTGGGGGCCATGCTCCTCCAAGGGACCCAGTGGCAGTAAACAAACCGTCTCCTCCCGGTCCAGACCGTCCATCTCTGTCCAAGTCATCTCTTCCGCCTTACGTATCGCCATTGTATAAACCTCCCGGTGGTCATGTGACTTCCCGACAACTGTAGTCCCTGCCCCAAGGGCAAGGTCAAGAGGCCCCAGCAAATTCCCGCGGGCTGGCGGGATGCTGGGGCCTTATTATTTGCGGTGTGGGAAGCGATACCGGTTACGTTTACGTGTGGGTCAGCCTTCTGCGGTCCACGGACTGGGGAGGGTATTCCATCCAGCCCTTGCGGATCATGATTTGGGTGCCTTCCTCGGCGTATTGCATAATTTCGGCTGCTAGTCTGGTGTAATCCAGAACCAGATCCTTGCGGGGGCTCCCGGAGATAGACGCACCGTATTGGCCGATGGCCGAGGCGATGAGGGCCGACACATGGAACATCATCAGCTTTTCGGAAAAAGGGGAGACGACGGAGGGGGAAATTTCCGCGTCCCACAGCATGGGGGCAGGCTGGCTGTCCTCCTGGAGAGCTTTGGTGAAGATATCAATTTGCTTTTGGCTCAGCCGGATGCCCTTTTCGAAGAACTTCTTCACGTCATCGGATTTGGCCACCTGGCAGAATCCCAGAATCAGCGCTTTGCCCAGGGCATTGCGCTTCAGGTTATGGAACAGGTGGCTGATCTCTATCCCTAAAAGTGGCCGCTTGTGGCCCAGTACAGTTCCCAGGAAGGCTTTGTCATGGACGAACTCAATCTGCTCCGGAATCGGAATGACCGGAGGACGGACGTAAATGCCCATCTCCAGCCCCAGCGCCTGGGAACGGTTATGGAGCTCCATGGAGGTCGTCATGGCTTCCGTATAATAATCCACCACGTCCTCCCGGACAGAGGTGGTGAGGGTCAATGAATAAGAGGACAACCCCAGTTTGGCCATATGGCCGATGTACATGAGTATGAGGTTGTCTGAAAAAAGCGGCGGCGCCTCCAGATTTACGTCCTGATCGCTGAATCCGGCCGGCAGGGGATATCCCTCCAGCTGCAGGATTTCCTCCAGTTTGGTCACATGATTTTGGGCCAGCCCCAGGGCGAACTCCACAATAGCCCGGATTCGGTCATCCTTCAAGTGCGCCAGAAAATAACGCATGCCGCAGATAGACATGGTGTCTGTCATATAGGAAGCCCAGATATTCGAAATTTCGGCAGCGGTTAATTTGGGGAGAGGGATGCGGTCCATAAGGTTTCCTTTCGCCAAGAGGATGTTTTTCTAGTATTCCACAGCGCAGCCGGTTCATGCACGGCCTGATGTATAGATCCCAAAGTAAGCGGGAAACGGAAGGGATTTTGTGGAAACCGGATAAATTTTGCCGACAGGTGCAACAAAACCTCCCCTTGGGGCGTATAATTCTTCGTCAACTGGAAAATAGAGTATCTGCAAAGAGGAGAGAGAGTGAATGCTGAGAAGAAACGCGGCGGTCAAATGGCTGCTGCTTGCGCTGGTGTTGGTTGTCAGTCAGGTGTTGGGATCGGCGGGGGCGAAGGCTGTATCCGCAACCTCCCATTATGTATTGTTGTATCTGGATCATAAAGAAGCATTTGTCGGCAATGAAACCGTTACGCTGGATGTGGCCCCGACTATTTTTGACGGCAGTACATATGTGCCTGCGCGTTTTGTAGGCGAGGCGCTGGGATTCTCCGTAGATTGGAACAATGACACCCGTACCATCGATATGAAGCCGAGAGGCCATGAGATCACCCTTTCTCCGGATAGACAGACCATCGTTCAGGATGGGGTGAACATTGCGTTTTCCTCGGTAGCCCGGATTGTGGATGGCACGCTCTTGGTTAAGCTGACCTGGCTGGCCGACCTGACAGGTGTTCCCTATACCTACAATGACGAGCTGCGCCGGGTGGAGATGCTGGTGCTGAACAACCCTGAGGGCATCTACATCATCGACCAGCAGAATTCCAAGCCCGTAGCCAAATTCACCACCTCCAAGAAGGTATACCGCCCCGGTGAGCCGGTGAAATATATCGATCTGAGCTATGATCCCGATGCCGAAGGGCTGGTGGAATTCAACTGGAAGGGCAAGCAGGAAACCTTCTACGCCTCCGGCAAATATAATATTTCCCTGGAGGTAGCGGATGCCCACGGCAACAGAAGCGCCGTGTATACCGATTCGATCCTGGTAGAAGGCCCGGAGTATTTATCCGAGTTCGAATATCCTATCTACAATAAGCCGGTAGGCAGCTTTATCAAGGTCGGCTGGGACTCATACTACCGCTATTTCGAACAGATTCCCGAGTTGGAAAAGACGACCTCCTATGATACCTCCCGGACGCTTCTGGTCAGCGATTCTCCGGAGGAAATCCGCCAGCCCGGCATTCTGTACGAGGATACCATCAACGGGAAATCCCGTCTGTATGCCCACCATATCAACTTGTCCGGCAAAAGCGTAACCTTCATGGTTTATGCCACCAACCTGTCGGATAAGCCGGTTACCCTGACCACCACCAACAAGGGTGAGGTTTGGCCTACCATTTATGCCAACATTATGGGCAATGAAGCCACAACCGAATTCCTGAACGACCGTTCTGCCGAAAGCAAGCTGGTGATTCCTGCCGGCAAAACCTATGTCTATTCCCAAATGCCGGTGTTCCTGCCGGGCCAAGGGGCCAACGTGATCTATGACGTGGAGAGCGACGGCCCGCTGAAAATCAGCTTTGTCGCCCAGGATACCGCCAACCAGAAGCCGCTGAAGGATTTGCAGTACCGCAATGAACTGGACCATGTCCGTGGGACTTATACCTCCGCTGATCTGACCTGGGACGCGGACCTGAACCGCCAGATGGAGAATCCCATGAAGCTGCAGTTCGGAAACGATAAGAGCGACCCTTTCCTGAAGGGGTATGATGCGGTCTTAAAAACCCCGGCCACTAACTACGGCAACTGGGGTGTAAAATATCAGGTCCATCTCAAAAATCCGCCGAAAATGGCTGTGATGCTCATGGCGAAGGGCGGCATCTTCAAGGGGCCTGTCAAGATCAACGGGGAGATTGTGCTGGTTCCCCAATCCGGTGTGCTGAGCGCCTTTGACGGTGTGATTATGCTGGGCCATACCACCGGAAAGGAAGAGACGCTGGATATTGAGTTCTCTCCTCCCGGAGCCTCTAACCTGCCGGTGGATATCATTCTGTATCCCCTGCGTGACCTGGAGTAGCCCCCGAAAAAGAGAAGAAGAACGTCATGAAAAAGAGCCTGTTTCCGCAATTGGGAAACAGGCTCTTCTCTTTATTCCGCTCCCTGAAGCAGGCGGCGGAGTTCCTCCGGCGGATTCTCGGGGGAAGCTGCTGCCGACAGGCGCTGCAGGTCATGCCCCGAGGGATTCTGGAACACCCGGAGCCCGAACTCCGGCGCTACGGCCAGGATGTGGTCGAAAATATCCGACTGAATTCCCTCGTATACGGCCCACTCTGTCGTATTGGAGAAGGCATAGATTTCGATAGGCAGTCCGTTTGGACCCGGCTCCAGCTGCCTGACCATCCGGGCCATGCCGGGGTGGATGCGGGGATGGCGTTCAATGTAATGCTGGATGTACGCCCGGAAGACACCGATATTGGTCAACGCCCGGCCATTCACCCGGTTGGAGCGGTCGATGCCATTTTGCAGATTGTACTGTTCGATTTCCTCCGCTTTTTGATCAATATAATCCCGCAGATAATGGATTTTGCGGAAGGAATTGATCATCTCCGGGGTACAAAACACAATGCTCCCGGTATCCACATACACCGCCCGTTTGATCCGCCTTCCTCCTGACGAAATCATGCCCCGCCAGTTTTTGAAGGAATCGGAAATCAGCGCATAGGCGGGAATGGTGGTAATGGTTTTATCCCAGTTCTGCACCTTGACCGTATTCAGGGAAATATCAATGACACTGCCGTCCGCACCGTACTTGGGCATATCAATCCAATCGCCCACCTGCACCATATCGTTGGAGGCCAGCTGCACACCTGCCACAAGCCCCAGCAGAGAGTCCTTAAACACCAGCAGCAGCACCGCGGATAAGGCGCCGATTCCGCTCAGGAGCAGCAGGGGGCTTTTGCCGGCGAGGGTAGAGATAGCCAATATGGCCCCGATGATCCATACGAAGATCTGGAGCATCTGGATATAGCCGCGGATAGGGCGGGCTTTGGATATTTCGTACGTACAGTAAATGTCGTTGACGGCATTCAGGAACGCATTCACCACCAGAATGCCCACCAGATTCATGTAGATGCTAACGCCCTTCACAATCCCCTCCTGATAAACAGGAAACATGAAGGAAAACCCGTAGATGATAATGGCGGGAACCACATGGGAGAGCTTATGGAAGACCTTCCGCTCCAGCAGGATATTGTCCCACTGGTACCGGGTTTTATGGATGTAGCGGCTGATGATCTGGAGCACTACCTTTTTGGTGATCCAGTTGGCCAGGATGCTGAGCAGGATGATACAGACGATAAGGATGACGTTTGCCAAAAAGGCGCCCCAATACCCGCTGGCTCCCAGCTCGGCAAGCAGATTCTGCAATTGATCCATAGCGCCCTCCTTAATCCGGAAGGCGGGCTTCTTCAAGCATCCGCTCAGCCTCGTCCAATTGATCCTCCCCGAATACGGCAATGCCGTGCTGCCTGAGGAGCTCCGTGGTCACACCCTCACCGGGGATCAGCACTCCTTGGAAGGAGCCGTCATGAATGAAGCGGCTGCCGCAGGAAGGGCTGTTCTGCTTCAGCACCGCCACGGAGGCTCCATGCTGCCGGGCCAATGCCAGAGCGGCTTGCGCCCCTAATTGGAAAGCCTCCGACACATCGCTCCCGTCCTCAGTAACCACCCGGTCTCCACGGCGTTGGGCCGGCGGCCGGGGAACGGGCAGTCCGCCCTCCATTTCGGGGCATACCGGAATGAGGCGTCCTTCTTCCTGCCAGCGGGCCAGCCGCGGATCAACGAAGGCCTTACTTTCACCATTGTAGCGGACCTTCTCGCCCAGGAGGCAGGAGCTGATTAGGATTTTGTTCATGCAAGTTCCTCCCTTCGTACTGTTTTAGCTTAGCCCAGGGAGGAGGGAAATGCAACGCGGCGGTGCCGGCTTACAGCAGGGGGGAAGGCAAGGAAGCCAGAAGCACAATGCCCAGACTGAGCGCCAGACTCAAGGTGAAGCGGCGGGTGGCGATTATGAGAATGGTATAGAAGATAGCCGCCGCACCGCCTACGGGGTAACGGGCCAAACCGCCGTCCCCGGCCATCCACAGAATGGCCATCGCGAAGACGTAAAGAAGCAGGGGGAGGGTATGCATCAGGAAAGCCCGCTGAAGCCTGCTCCGGGCGCCGCCCGCTTCCGCAGGGTGTTTGGCGCGTCCTTCCCCATACACAAGTCCAGCCAGACCGGCAGCCATAACCAGCATAAATCCTTCGATCATTCCGACACATCCTTCCTCATTAAAGTGCTTGAAATTTCTTATATCCTACCAGATAATATTTCCATCGGATAACGGAATGTATTGATGGTATATATCGATATTATCGATGGGAGAGATGGTCACATGGAATTGAGACATCTGCTTACTTTTATTGCCGTAGTGGAAGCGGGCAGCTTCACCAAGGCTGCGGCTGCTCTGGGGTATGTGCAGTCCAGTGTTACGGCGCAGATCCAAGCACTGGAAACAGAGCTGGGTACAACCCTGTTTGACCGCTTCGGCAAAAAAACCACACTTACTGACGCGGGGCAGAAGTTTCTCCCCTACGCCCAGGAAATCTCCAAGCTGCATGCCCTGGCCAAGGATGCCATCCGCTTCAACGACGAGATCAGCGGGACCCTGACCATTAGCGCCCCGGAGTCTCTCACGGCCTTCCGCCTGCCGGCAGTGATCCGTGAATTCAAAAACCGGTACGGGGATGTGCAGATTACTTTGAAGCCCGGATTATGCTGGGAGATGGGCGACCGGGTCAAAAGCGGCGAAATGGATCTGGTTTTTATGCTCCAGCATCCGGCGGAGGATAAGGATCTGCTGATTGAGCCTCTGGTGGAAGAAAAGATGACGCTCATCGCCCCGCCCGGCCACGCTCTGGAGAAGGTGATTCCGGTGACGCCTGCCCACTTGAAGAATGAGGTTATGCTGTATACCGAACCCGGCTGCACCTACCGCGCCCTCTTCGAGCATACGCTGAATGCCAGCGGAGTTTATCCCAGCCAAGGGCTGGAATTCTGGAGCATCGAAGCCATTAAGAACTGTGTCATTTCCGGCTTGGGGCTTTCCTTCCTCCCGCTTAT
>JAEWAA010000395.1 GCA_023391955.1 Bacillota bacterium
TGCGGAAAACCCTCAACATCGATGTGTTCCTGATGGCTGTCCGCGCCAGTGAGGAAGGGGAACGAATCCTGCCCGTCAAGTCGGCATCGCCAAAGAAACCCCCGCGTTTCCACCGGCTGACAACCCAGGAAATCCAGAACCGGGTGGATACCATCCGCTACGGCACCTTCAAGGTATATATAGGGGCTGCTCCAGGTGTCGGCAAAACCTACAAAATGCTGCAGGAAGGCAATCTGCTGCTGGCGAGGGGCATTGATGTGGTCATTGGGCTTCTGGAAACCCACGGACGCAAGGAAACCCTGGAGCAGATCGGTGCACTGCCCCTTATCCCCCGGGCGAAGGTTGCTTACCAGGGAGTCCAGCTGGAAGAGATGGATACCGACGCCATCCTTGCACGGCACCCGGAGGTGGTGCTGGTGGATGAGCTGGCGCATACTAATGTGCCGGGTGTCGCCACCCGGAAGCGGTATGAGGATATTATCCGGCTGTTGGAGAACGGGATTTCGGTGATTACCACTGTGAATGTGCAGCACCTGGAGAGCCTGAACGACGCGGTGGCCCAATTAACGGGTGTCCGTGTCCGGGAGACGGTGCCGGATTATATTCTGAAGATGGCCAACGAGGTGGAGCTTATCGACATTACGCCTCAGATGCTCCAGGAGCGGATGAAGGAGGGCAAAATTTATGCGGCGGAGAAAATCCGGCAGGCTCTGGAATCCTTCTTCAAAATCGGCAATCTCATCGCCCTGCGGGAGCTGGCGCTGCGGGAAATTGCCGATGATGTGGACGAACGGCTGGAGGCCTGGGAACGGGATGCCGCCTTGCGGGGGCCATGGAGCAGGCAGGAGGTCATCTTCGTCTGTGTGGACCTGGAGCCCCGGGCAGAGCGGCTCATCCGACGCGGCTTCCGCATTGCCCACCGGTTGAAGGCGGCATGGTATGTCCATTATGCCCACTGCAGCGGGGAGCTCTCTTCGGAGCAGCGGAAGCAGCTGGAGAAACTCCGCCAGCTGACGGAGCGGCTGGGGGGGACGATGGAAACGGCGGAGGCGGGCAGCGGCAAGCTTCTTCACCGGCATTTACTGGCACGGATGAACGAGGTGCGGGCCACGCAGCTGATTATCGGGCAGTCCCGGAAGCCTCTGTGGCGGACGCTGTTCAAGGAAACCTTCGTCCACTATCTCCTGCGGCATGCCCGGCATATCGACATGCTGATCCTGGCGGATTATGATCCCCATGTGGCGGGGCAGGGGTAAACAAGCAAAGAACCGCATTCCCAGTTGGGGGAGGCGGTTTTTCTGCTGTTCATACAACCTAACGGCGGTGAGAGACGCTATTGGGCGAAAATGAGCCTCGAGAAATTTCTAACGGCGGTGAGAGACGCTATTCGGACCAAAAGGAGGGAATGCACTCCGGTTGTGGCCAAATAAGGTCTCCTGCCGCCGTTAGAATTTGATGAGGCTATGATTTAGCTAAATAAGGTCTTTGGCCGCCGTTAGACGCCAGCCGGGGTCTCCGCAGCAAAAAGATAGCCGCTGTACGGAGCGAGCTGCAGCCGGATGGAAGCCGACGCCTCCCAGGTTTGTCCGGTCAGCAGATCGCAGATCCGGCGTCCCTGGAAGGAGGAGGGGAGCTGAAGCTCCATCTCGGCCTCGCAGGGATTATTGTGCAGCAGAACGGCTATTTCCCCGTCGCCGCTCCGCCGGATAAAGCCGGCTTGATTCTGCGATTCATCCACCAGCCACACGGTGAAGGAGCCGGTTTGCAGCTCGGTCCGTTCCCGGCGCAGCCCCGTCAGCTGCTGAACATATTGTCGTAGTGGCAGGTTCTGGCCGGCCGGCTCCCACACCATAGGCTTGCGGCAGCCCGGGTCGGTTTCGCCCTCCATGCCAATTTCGGCGCCGTAATAGATCATTGGAATGCCGGGATAGGTCATGAGGAAAAGCATCGCAAGCTTCAACCGGTTCTCCGCTTCACCCCCCGGCTGCCAGCCCCAGCCGCCTTTGCGGCAGGAGGTGAGGAACCGTTCTGTATCATGGGAATCCAGTAAATTCAACATCGCCAAGGAGGAGCTGTCCGTACCGCGGATATACAGGTTGGAGACCTGCTCCACAAAAGCAGCCGCCCCGACGGTTTGCCGGGCAAAAAACTCCAACAATACATCCCGCATAGGATAGTTCATCGTCCCGTCGAACTGGTCGCCGCGGAGCCACGGCAAGGCGTCATGCATCACCTCACCGATAATAAGCGCCTCCGGATTTTTGGACTTGACCAGTTGCCGGAACATCCGCCAGAAGGAAGGCGGCACCTCATTGGCCACATCCAGCCGCCAGCCGTCTATCTGAGCTTTGTCCATCCAATATGCCGTCACCTGCAGCATATATTGCTGGACCTCGGGATTCTCCAGGTTCAGCCGGGGCATAAAGGGCAGGTTGCTGGCGAAGGTTTCGTAGCAGGCGACGGGCTCTTGTACTACAGGGTATTCGTGGATATAGAACCAGTCCTTGTAGGGGGAGGCCTCCCCGTTCTTCAGCACATCCTGAAAGGCGAAGAAACGGTCGCTGGAATGATTGAATACCGCATCCAGCATCACCCGTATGCCCAAACGGTGCGCTTCCTCGACCAGCCGGCGGAATAATGCCTCATCACCGAAATGGGGATCAATGGTGTAATAATCCACCGTATCATATTTGTGATTGGTAGGGGAGAGGAAGATAGGGGTCAGATAGACGCAGGTAATCCCCAAATCCTGCAGATATGGCAGCTTATCGAGAATACCCTGCAGATCTCCGCCCCAGAAGGAATCCCAAGCCGGACAGCTTTCGTCTGTCCAATTCAGGGCTTCAACCGGATCATTCCCGGGGTCCCCGTTATGAAAGCGCTCGGGGAAAATCTGGTATACCACGGCCGATGCCGCCCACTCCGGCAGATTATGCACCTGGGACGGAGTGATGATGGGGCAGTGGAAAACATTGGTATGCTTGCGCTCCACGGAAGCGCCGTTTTCCCCGTACCACACCCGGTCTCCCTGGCTGTTCTCCAGCAGGAAGCTGTACCGGACGCGGCGGGTCGGCGTTGGAATGACCCCTTCATAATAATCGTGAAGCCCGGTGGATAAAACATGCTCCAGCCGGATGGGGGTTTCCCGTCCCGGATCGGCATATCTGTCCGCATGCACCACGGAAACCCGTTCCGCATCTCCTTTGGCGCAGCGTATTCTTACTTTCCATTCATGCAGACTGACGGCAAATGCAAAGGGTGCATCGCACGTATGATAGATGGAGTCCAGCCGCATTATGATCACCCCTTATTGGCACCTTGTGTAAGGCCTGCAACCAAAAAGCGTTGCAGCCAAATGAATAAAATCAAAATCGGTACGGCCACCATCACGGCTCCGGCAGCGAAGCTGGTGAATTCCGTGGAGTTCTGGCGGCTGACCATATCATATAGCCCTACGGCGAGGGTATATTTCTCCGACGAACGGAGAATCAGCTTGGCGAAGATAAAATCGATCCATGCTCCTGTAAAAATCATTAGGCTCACATAGGTCAGCATAGGACGCAGAAGGGGGAGCATAATCCTCCCGAATACCGTCCAATGGGAAGCCCCGTCGATGCGGGCAGCCTCCTCCAGACTTTTGGGAATCGTGTCGTAGAAGCCCTTGGCCACAAACACATTGCCTGCGAAGGAGCCGGAGCTGTAGACCAGAACCAGCGCCCAGTGACTGTTCATCAGGTTGAGCTGCGCAAGCAGAATATAGATGGCCACCATGGACATGAAGCTCGGGAACATATTGACCACCAACAGCAGAGTCAGCCCGGTTTTGCGTCCCTTAAACTGGAATCTGGACATGGCATAGGAGCCCAGCAGCGTCAGAAAGGTGCCCAGCAGCGTGGATGAAGCAGCCACCTTCAAGGTGTTACCGAACCAGCTGACGTAGGGGTATTTATCACCGCTTAGCATGTAACGGTAATGCTCCAGAGTAAACTGCCGGGGCAGGAAGGTTTCGCTGTACAGGCTGTTGCCTTCCTTAAAGGAGGACATAACAATCCATAGTGCGGGCAGCACCGAGCACAGGGCAAGCAGGATCAGAATCAGATAGGTAAGGGTCAGCCGCAGCTTCATTGCACCATATCCTCCTCTTTGTAGGACCTGGATCGGCGGAAATTGAAGATGGACAAGCCGGCTACGATCACGAAGATGATAATGCCGATGGCGGAAGAGAAATTGTACTGCTGGTTGTTCAGCGTCAGCTTATACAGCCAAGTGACCAGGAGATCGGTGGAGCCTGCGTACTGGTACTTGGGATTCACCGGATTGCCGTCCGTAAGCAGATAGATGACGTTGAAATTATTCAGATTTCCGGCAAACTGCATAATCAGCACCGGAGCCGTGGAGAAATAGACAAGCGGCAGAGTGATCATACGGAAGCTTTTGAAGGGCGAAGCTCCGTCAATCTCCGCCGATTCGTACAAATCCCGCGGAATGGTAGTCAGAATGCCGGAGACCAGAATCATGATTACCGGAATGCCCAGCCAGGCATTCACCAGAAGCACAGTGACTTTGGCCCAAACGGGATCGGTGAGCCACGGGATCTTCTCAATCCCCAGGTATCCAAGAAACTGGTTAACCGGACCAAATTCGCCGTTGAACATATTCCGGAAGACCAAGAGTGATACCAGATTGGGAATGGCAAAGGGAATGACCAGGATGGTGCGCCAGAATTTGCGGAAACGTACACCCCTCTGTTCAATCAGGACTGCCACGAAAATGCCTCCCGCGTATGTCGTCAAGGTAGACAATACCGCCCAAACGCAGGTCCATACGAACACACCGTAGAAGGTGCGGCTCCAGGTGCGAAGCGTCAGCAGATCACCGAAGGTTTGGAGACCGTTCCAATTGACCAGATGAGCCGGAGGCAAATTGGGGGCGGCGAAATCGGTGAAGGCGACCAGAATGCTGAACAACAGGGGCAGGATGGTCAAAAACAGAATGGCCACACCCGGCAAAAACAGAATCAGATAGGGAAAATGCCGTTCATTCAGGTGGTACAGGGTGGAACGGAAGCTTTCGGGGGTTTTGCCTTGGTCCCGCAACTTCCCGTTTAGCCGGGCATCCCGGATGTTGAGGGCATAGCCGGCCACCAGCAGAAAGGCAACCAGAAAGCAGATCAGTCCCTCTACCATCAGATAGATGGAATGGTCGCCGTCTACAGCCTGGTACATGCCATCCACCATCGTGAGTCCCCGCGGAGTGGTGCCAAGGGTAATGAGTCCTTGCAATCCCGGGAGCAAATAAAGCGCGAAGGCTGTTATGCTGCCAACACCCAACAGGAGAAAAAGCAGTCCTTTGGCAATCTGGCGGTTATAAAACTGTCCGAAGCCCATACAAACAACGGATAAGGCTGCAGCGCGCAGCGAATGTTTGGTCGGCACATCGAGTCATCCTTTCGATAGGAGATGCGGAATCACCAGGCGGAGGTACCAGAAGATGATTCCGCACTCCACGGTGCGGTGCTAGCCTATTTCTTGCCGCTGGCGTTCTGCTCCTTGATGGTTTTGACAGCAGCGTCCAAGGTGGTCTTCACATCCGCATTGGTATCCCAGATGGAGGTGACTGCACCTTCAATAGGGGCCCAGACACTGGCCATGGCCGGAATGGAGGGCATAATCTCCGAGCTGGCGAATTGCGTCAGGAAGGCGCTGGACAAGGCGTCCGCCTTCACCGTAGGATCATTGGCGACCTCTTGGTTGGCCGGCAAAATCCCCGTCTTCTGGTAGCAGCTCAGCTGGTTTTCCTTGGAGGTCAGGAAGTTGGCCAACAGCCGGGCCGCCTTGGGATATTTGGTGTACGTATTCACGTAATAGGACCGGACGCCTGAGAAGGAAACCGCTTTTTTGCCCTCCGGCAGATCCGGCAGGGGGGCTACGCCCAAATTGATCTTATCCTTGAAGCTGCCGATGGACCAGGGACCGTCGATGTTCATGGCCAGCTTGCCGTCGGCGAACAGCTGGGTTTTGATATCGAAGGTCAGATCGGCAACCTTGGGCTGAAGGATGCTCCGAAGGGACTGCATAAAGGTCAGGCCCTTGATGGCTCCGCTGTTATTCAGTCCGATATCGTTGGCATCCGTGCCTTTGCCGCCGAATACATAAGCGCCGTACGGAGCCATAAAGGCATAATCGTAATAAAGGGTTTTGACCTCCCACATGATGGCGTATTTCCGGGCCTTTTCGTCGTTGAAGGTTTTGGCGAAGGCAATGACCTCGTCCCAGGTTTTCGGTGGATTGGGAACCAGGTCCTTATTGTAAAACAAGGCGTAGGTTTCTACCGATTTGGGGTATCCGTACAAGGTACCCTTGTAGGTGGATGCCTCAATGGCGTTTTTCTGGGAGCGGGCCGTTACATCCTTGGCGAACACATCATTGGGGAGGAGTAATCCGGCAGAAGCCGCATCCCCCAGCTTATCCTGGGGAAACAGCACCACATCGCCGCCGGTTCCCGCCGGTCCGTCCGTTGTCAGGCGACCTGCCTGGTCAGGGGCAGGCACTTCCTCGATTTTCACCTCGACGTTATACTTGGCCTTGAAGGCAGCGGCCACCTCGGTGGCCCATTGTTTGGCCTCCTTGTCTTCCCACAGGGTGAGTACGGCGCCCTTCTCGGGCTGAAGCTCTGCACCGGCAGGGCTGCTGGTGCCTGGGGCAGCTGAAGCTGCCGGGGAAGCGGTCCCGGAGGAAGCAGCCGGGGAAGAGGCAGAGTCGGAATCGGAACTGCAGGCTGTAATCGGAGCCATCACCAAACCAGCCGAAAGAATAACGCCAACCGTTTTTTTGAACATGGAATTCCCCCCATTAACGTGATAAGCGCGTTGTGATTCAGATAAGGAAACCGGTTTCCTAAATCGCTTTCAGAATAGCATAGTTCAACACCCAATACAATCCTCCTCCGTAAAAATATTTATAACGGCGATTCGCCAAACACTGTCCGTTTTGCAGGAAATATGTTTATAATGAAAACGGTACTGCCTTTTGACGCAGCTTCAAAAACGGAGTGTGAGCAGTTCATGAAGATTACAATCAACGAAATTGCCAAAGCCGCCAATGTGGCCAAATCTACGGTTTCCAAGGTTATTAACAATTCGCCGACCATCTCGGAGGCCACCCGCAATAAAGTCCTGCAGATTATGAAGGACATGAACTTTACCCCCGACAGCGCCGCCACCCAGCTGGCCAAGCGTGCTTCGCTTATGGTGGGGCTGGTGATTGACATAGACCGTAAGGATGATTTCCTGAATCCGTTCTTCTACAGCATTATCGGCGGGGTGGAGAGTGTGATGGGGCTCCATCAATACGATCTGGCCATCTCCAATATCCGCAGCCAGGGCAGCTCCACCCGGATGGATCTTCTCCGGCGGTTTGTCTACAACAACAGAATGGACGGATTGATCCTGCATACGCTGACCGCGGAGCAGTCCCTGATTGACGAGCTGGAGAGGCTGGGCTTTCCGTATGCCGTTATCGGTAGACCCGTCGCTGAAGGTGTGATTGCCTGGACGGACGGCGACAATGAAACGGGCGGGGAAATGGCGGTGCGCCATCTGCTTGAGCAGGGCTACAGCCGGATCGGATTTATCGGCGGGGACTTCGGCGAGCCTCTGGCCCAAAGCCGGTTAAGAGGGTATAAACGGGTGATCCCAGGCGGGGGAGATACTTATACCTATTGCCTGCCGGGACCAAGCGATGAATACGGGGGCTACAGCATGATGCAATCGTTATTGGCTCTTCCCGAGCCGCCCGATGCGGCCGTCTGCATTAACAACCTGGTGGCTTTCGGCGCGCTGAAGGCGCTGCATGAAGCAGATATTGACGTGCCCCGGGACTTCGGACTGGTCACCTTCGACGATTATCCCATTGCGCCCTATACAACACCCGCTTTAACCTGCCTGGATATCGATACCTTCGAAATCGGCGTCAGAGCCGCCCATCTGCTCCTGGAGAAAATGGGGGATCCCGCCAAACCCCTCCCGCCGCAGCTGCTTGCCCCTAAGCTGATTGTCCGCGGCTCTTCGAAGAGGTGGGATCTATAACGCAGAATGTGCAAAAAAGCCCCAGAGCGGGGCTTTTTCTTTTCATTTCACCTGTTCATTTATATTGAAATTATTATAATAGAGTAATAGACATATAAAGCCGGTGGGTGAAAAACCGCCAGGAGGAAGATACGATGGGTTATCCCCCAAAGGAACGTTTACCGATGCTGGAAGCGGTTTGGGAGCAGGTTCCGTTTGGCATCGCATTATATTCTGCGGGTTCCGGCAGGTTGATGGATGCCAATCCGGCTGTGTTGTCCATGCTGGGCTATTCCAGTGAAGAGCTTATGGGCTGCCGCGCCGAGGACATACTGGCCCCCGCTGACTGGGCCATGTTCGCGCAGGAACGGTTGGAAGCAATAATTGTCGGCTCCTTTAATCCACAGGAGGATTGGGGAGAGCTGCAGTTTATACATAAAAATGGCCAGCCCGTATGGGTTCAGGTGAAAGCCTTATCCGCTCTAGTGAAGGAACAGGCAGTGCTGCTTATGTTGAAGGATGTCTCCCAGGAAAGGGAGGAACGGAAAAACTCCCAAAACAACGAAGCGTTGGCTCAACTGATGACCAACAGCAAACATGACATGATTTCCTTTACCACCCCCGATG
>JAEWAA010000422.1 GCA_023391955.1 Bacillota bacterium
GGTGTAACCCTTGATATCCCAATCAATGGTTAAAAGCCTATTCTGCTCTGAGACCACCGGTTCATGAAGCTTTGTATCGATTCCAAACCAGCCGTATTCCTGACCGAAAATATAATCCTTTCCGTCAATGCGAACGGTTGTGAAGGATGTGCCATTGCTCCTTGCCGTATCCTCCCGATAAAGCAGCGGAATATTGTTGTCGAAGGCCTTTTGCGGATGACCGTCAATGGTTTCAATGGAAAAGCCACCTGTTCTTGAATTGATCGAATACTTCATAAACTCGTTGGCAATGGAATAATCCGCACTGCTGGCATTTGCACGAACAGGGAAACTTGCAAAAGTGAATAGCATAGATAGAAATAGAATTGCAGCTATGCTGCGTTTCATTGTTCTATGAATCGTCATTGCCTATTTCCCTCCTTGATTCGAAACATATACAGAAATGTTGAAATAGTCGCGTTTATCCGTTTGGATATAGACGGTGTACCAACCGTTCGGGACATTTTCAATGGTATACACTCCGTTTTTCTCCCGAAGCACCGTTCCTTTTGTTTTCATCTGACCTTGTGTTAGAATCCCTTTTTCATAACGTGCATACGAGATTCCGGAAAAGTTTTTCAGCGAAATTTCAACCTTGTTTCCAAGAACGGTTGCCGTATTGGAGCTGTCCGGCATCACTCCGTTAACAAGGGCTATGGTGTCATAAAGACCCACAAGGCGAACAGTTCGGCGAAGGGTGGTTTGATTTCCGGCATCATCTCTTACTGTATAGTCGATATAGTACGGGTTGGAGCGGACAAATTCATTGGCTGAGATGCTGTCAGGGTTAAACATCCTCCCGCCTGCCCCGTAGTTTATGGTGACCCGGTTTGTCAGATCAACATTTTCACCGGCAACCACGTCCCACGCTTCGAAGTCCAGAAGCTTAGCCTTGTCATATGCAATGGAGGCATCCTTGTTAGGCGTCATTCCTTCGATGAAGATCAGCTCTTCGCCGTTTTTAAGCTTTAGCACAGGAGGCGTTTTGTCGATTAGACCGATGTTCACACCATACGAGGTATAGGCCCCTGTTCTTCCTTCAAGGTTAAAATTGTAAAGTCCGTTTTCCCGATAGTTCATGGACTTCTCTTGTTCCCAAGGGTCGTTTCCGCCCACGAACTTGGCATCTTTGTCCGTGATGACGGTGACATTGACATTCTGGTTCGTGGCCGGGTTTTTGTCGATTCCCACAACGTATCCTTTTTCTTTGCCCGATGTGTCCTCACCAACAATAATCTTGTTATGATGCTCCTTTTCCACCCATTCGCCGCTTTGGTTTTGCTCCAGATATTTATAGGTCCAACGAACTTCCTTAACGGCCGGTGTTCCAACTTCAATGCCTTCAACCGTCAATAGAATTTTTTGCGTGATGCCTGCCGGGTCCCGAACCAGAAAGACATGCTCCCCGTTGGTGTTTACGTTGATCACCGTATTTTTATAGGACCCAACGCCATTTTCATCCTTTACCTCAGTTAAAAGTGCATGCTCATATCCACGATAAGACACGGTAAGGTCTGTCAGCTTTCGGAGAATGTCCAACGGAACACCGTCAGCGTCACGGATTTGGTCAAATGTGACATTCACGCTCAGCTTATCCTCTGCTAATGCTGCAATTGCTTCGATCCGCGGAGGTGTGGAAACAATATTCGAAACGGTAATCACCTCATGTCCCTGGTTGCCATAGTCGTCAACAAAGAACATGGTCACTGTGCCATTCTTTCTAAAACGGACAGCCTTTGTGCCGGGGATATGCACGATATCGTTGGCAGTCAGGCTTCCGGTTGGCTCTACACCGGTGACTGTAATGGTTTTGAACTCCTTGCTAAACTGTGTCAGCTCCACATTCACGCTTTGTGCAGTAAGTGTGGTTGGAAGCGTGCTGTACGTCTTTGCAGTTGCCGTTGGCGCTGTTTTGTTAATGTTAGAAACGGTGATTGGAGTTGTCCAACGGTTGCCGGCATTGTCATAGGCTGTCACATAATAAATGCCTGAGCTGTCAAGCTCCACGACATATTCATTTTCAAGCGGCTCACCCTTGAACGGGTACACCACATCGCCCTTCTTCACCTCGGCAAACGCAATTTCACCTGAATCATCCGTTAACGTGATGGTGGCAAAGATATTTTGGTTGGTCCTGGACGTGTTCGATAACACATAGGAGGTTTGACCGGCTGTGTTATCAAATTGGTTATAGCTAGCCTTATAAGAGCCTGTGTTTCCCGCTTGATCCTTGAACTCAAAGGTGAAGGTGTTCACCTCTTGAGTCAGAATCCTTGAGAGCGCCGCGTTGTTGTTTGTCATAGAAAGAGTTTTTCCGCCACCGGTAAACTTGAGCGTGGCCATAACCCTTCTATAGGCTTTTCCTTCCTTGATGGGAACCCAATCTCCCAGATAATTTTCATAGCTGTATTCAACCGTGTAGTGTTTGTCTAGCTCGATTGGCGTTTTATCGATGTTAGAAACGGTGACGGGTTCAACGGTTACCATTCCTGCTTTATTGGTCACCTTGAAATGTACCGTCCCATTGTTCTCGAAGGTTTCGGTATGGGAAACCATAGAGTCAACCGGGCTAAAGCTGATGCCGTCATACGAACGTTCCAAGGACAGGATTCCGCTTTCCGGGTCAGATATGGCCAGTTTTGCCACCACATTGTGGTTGGTTAACTCCGTATTCGAATAGTCCACCTTTACAACAGGAGCCGTTTCGTCAACGACTGTAATGGCCGCATACTCCCCTTCCATCCGGTCGGCTTCCATCCCTTCTGTGGTGTATGCCTCGAAATAAACGGATTTGGTCACGGTGCCATCCCTTAGCGCGTTAAAAACGAGCTTGGAATACGCTATTCTTCCTTCTACCTCTGTAAATGAAGGCTCAGGAACACTTAGCTCTGTATGCAGTTCTAATCCGGAATACGCTGCGTTTTCAACAAAGAAATATTGCCCCGAATACGCTGGATTGGGAACGACAACATAATAAAGCGTGTCGTCTTGGTTATAGGATATAAACCTTCCGTTTTGGATGGTTTGACCATTTTTCTCTACATGCCCCGTAATGTCGAAGCCTGTAACAAACTCAACATCCGGTGTGAATTGTAAAACCTTATCCCTTCCAACCTCATCCTGAACATAGAGACTGATGGGATTATTGTTCTGAACAACAACATCATAGACCATGCCATAATCAGCGGATGTTGTTAACAGTCCGGTATGAAGAAGGTTCGACCTTGCCATATCCCCCACAACATCACCCTCTACAGGCGCGTAAGGCATTACAGTGACGGGGACGTTAAAATAAACGGAAGCCGTTGCGGTAGTTTTGGTTGTTGTAGGGTTTGCGCTAACCCTTACAATGGATGCTTGGGCGTCCACCAGCTCCAGCTTGGAGTCAAGGAACACTTTTTCAGTCACATTTCCTGATGTGTCAACCGCCTTGATCCCAATGGCATAAGTACCGCTAAGCCCCTTCAGGTTGATGGTATAGGTTTTCTGTTGGTTCCCTTCGCCATCCACGACTGCCGGACTGCTTTGCATGTCCACAGATGAGCTTGATTGAAACAACGCATAGTCAGCTTCTGTTAGAACATGGTTTTGTTCGGGATCCTTAATCAGTGCGAATGAAACGGTTGTGTCGCTCTTGTCTGAAACATCAACGGTGATCGTACCATCCTGCCTTGCTCCTTTTGTCACGATTTCACTTGACGCAAGGGCAGATGGAGCGGCTTTGTCAATGTTAGAAACGGAAACAGGAACCAGAACACGATTTCCAAGCTCATCGGACAGGATGAGATTTGTTGTTATGTTTTCGCTAATTGTTACTGTGAATCCGCCGTTGGTATAGGGAGAAACCGTGATTATGTCTGCATCCTTTGGCTCCACTGTCAGCTTGCTAATTCCTGTACCCGCATCATACGCTGCTATTCTGGCTGTCACGGATGCGTTTGTTGGCTGAATGGTGCTATAGTCCGGCAATTCAAAGGTGGGTGCTTGGCTATCATAAAGAATGGTGACCGGTCTTGCTTCTGTCAGAAACTCAGGTTTTTCATCAGCAGGATAATTGATAAGCCCGAACTGAAGATAGATGGTGTTGACGCCCTCTTGAAGCGGCACAGGTGTGTCGAGTGTGAAGAGATAATATCCGCCAAAGTTATTGCCCGCTGTAAACGTAGGCACTAAAACGCCGTTATCTGTCGGCATACCGTCCGTTGTTGCATAATAGACCGGGTTTTGATATTTCTTCGTGCTATCAATCGTCCATGATTTATGCGGTTCACTCAAAACAGCTGAGACCTTATAGGTTCCATCCGTTGTTGTCCCCATTCCGTTTAACGTCTTGGGTTGGGCATGCTTTAATTCATCAATCTTCGCTGGTCCTGACCTCATGCCAAAATAGGGAGAAACCTTTTTGCTTTCGCTGCCATGCGGGTCTTGTGCAACAACAACAATGCTGTACGCACCTGACGGAAGCCCTGTCATGGTCAAGGTTTGATTAACCTCTGCTATGTTTTCACTGTTAGGTGTCAGAGTCAAAGGATAGTTTGGCGTATTCTCGATTCTAATATCTGTCTCTGGCCTGGATAAATAGTAATAGGCACTTGCAATTCCGCTGTCATCTGTCACTTTCACGTTGAACTGATGGGATGATTTAAAAAGATCATGCTGACTTCCGGTGGTATAGCTGATTTCGGGGTACCCGGAGTCAAAATAATATACTCTTGAAAAATCGGCCGTGTTTCCAGATGGTTTATCTGTAACCGTATATTCAAGGATGTATCTTTCGTGCATCGTGATGATTCTTCCATTAGCAGCATTACGTTGTGAAGCAGCGCCAACATCTTGTCCATTATAAACCCATAGGTTTTGTGTAAAGGTGGGCGACCAGGTATTGCTGGGATGTGCAATCCATCTATAGCTTGTTTCAAGGTTTGGATCACTTGTGTCGAAACGGATATCAAACCGTGGTTTTGGAAGGCTGAAATCCTCTGTAATAAGGGTGTCAGTAACATTTCCATTGAAAACCTGCACAGGTCTTTTATAATATCTTGATGCTTGCTCGTTTCTTGAATCGTTGCCAAGGGAGTCTACGGTGAAATAATAGAGCGTTCCGTCAAAATTCTCCCCCTTTGGAATGGATAACATAGCCGTTGCGCTGTCACCTTCTGAGTCTACAAATGCCCACATTCCTTGAGTTGAAGCGATTTCTCCTGATACAGGCTCAATTTGATCGATTGGAGTATCAGATGGCGCCGCAGCTCCGTTTATAAAGGTATAATACGTCCTTGACCAGCCGTTATTGCTTTGTTGCAGGTCGTTCATTTCGAAACGATAGTCATTTCTTTTGCGAAGCTGCGCATCCTGCGGTTGTACTGTTTCGTGAATGGTCACTCGCGGCGCCAGGTTATCGATTTTGATATGTTCAATCTCTGCGTATCCGGCATCTCCGCCCAGCGGATTGTCAGCTTTATCCCATCCATAAAGCCGAAGCTTGAATTCGCCTTCTGTTGGATCGATGGGACTGAGTTTTATGCTAACTCCGTTTAACACTTGGGTGTTAATAGGTGCGGTCACCGTTGTTCTGTTTCCTGTACCGTCAAAGTTTTTAATTCTTGTCATTGCCGGTTCATAGGAATCATTGGTTTTCTTGTACAGCTCATATTTAAAGTAGTTTTGATTCGAGGTGGTGTGGGCGACATTTCCCTCCGGATAGAGGGTTTCGCTTGAAACCATATAAAACTCATGCAGCTTTCTGATATTGTTTTGAATGGAATTCGCCCCTACAAGGTCATTTCCATTGCCGTCGGTCACTCTTATGGTTGGGGTTTTGGTGTCCACTTTGTGAGTTGAAAAATAAAAGCTTTGGGAGGTTGCGGATTCTGGCGTTGGATTTTCCAATTGATAGGCCTGCGCCCGCCCATTTTTCATTAAATGGGTAGACACGTTGTTAAGCTGCAGTCTTACACCCTCGCTTTCAACTGCGCTGACATCCATCGGCACTTTCCCCGTAAACTGAAGCTTGCCGTTTGGTTTCCCGTCATTGCCTTGCAGCTTGGTCATGGTAAGGTTAGCAAGGGGTGTTTCCGTGCTGTTTCCAAGATACAACACAGGGGTTGCTTGGAAGTTTGTGATAAGCTCCGTTTTCACTTCCTGCGTCATGCTTTTTTTATGTATGGAAACCGCCTCGGCTGTGATCGTAACATCTGTAAATTTACGGTTTATATATTTATTGTCTGTGCTGGGCGAATAGGTAACCGTCTGGCTGATATCGGGGTTTCCAAGGTCATAGATGCTGCGATAAAACGTATACGTTACATCCTTATAATAATAGTCCTCTTGCCCTACCTTTGTTGTTAAATAGGTTTTAACTTCGGGATTTCCTGAGGTTGTATGGGCGAAGGTTCCCCCAAGGCTTTCCGCATGGGTAGACTGGGCAAGCAGCGCCACCCTGTAGGTTAGCGAAATTTCTGCTTTGTCCTGTGCAACCATTTGATCGTAAAGCTTCTTGCGGTCAATATCCAACTGAAACGTTTTTGTTTTGGTTGGCTCCTGGAAGGTTAGCCAATCCCTGCCTACCGCGTCGTCCGAAACGCTATAGCTGAAAACCGGAGCATCCTCATATTGCATAATGTCATAGTGACCATATTGATCCCTGACATATTTGTTCCATTGTACGCTTTCAGAGCCTGACGAATTGGCATCCAGATAGAACTCTCCTCCAAGCGCATCAACATAACCCATATCTGTGAATTTTCTTTTGGTTACGTCCGAAATATCACGGTAAAGTCTGCCGCGGTCTTTTGTCCATGTGTCCAGTCGAATGGTCTTCGCCTGTGTCGGATTTGTATTCCCCTCCAGATAAGGAAGCCACAGAACCACAGACTCTCCGTACCAGTCGTCACTGCCCACCAGCCAAAAAACCAATTCATTCATTCTCCAGGGTGGAATATCTTGCATTTTAAATGTACGTTGTGATTCAGACCAAGCCGCAGCGCCGCCAAGGTTTGCTACATGATCAGAGTTTATTCCCGGTTCATAGGTGCTTACGCCCATGTAAATATCATCGCCTGTGCCGCCGTCGCCGTTTCCTCCTGTTTTCACACCAAACACATACGTATACTCTGTTGCCACATTCGCATAAACAGGCGCTACTGATATTAGAAGCGAAAGGACTAGCATCAAGCTTACAATCTTCTTCATAAAAGCACCTCCTCGTATAGTCGCGATCTAGGGCCTGTCTTCAAACCCGCTTAAGGGCACCTTTACCCGTCTTTTCGCCCCTTGCTTCGTTACTTCCGCTTGACGTACCCCCGGTACGCCTTCGCGAAAGTGCCTTGCCATGAACGAAAATCCGGCCAAATCTGCTCCCCTCGGAGTTTGAAGACACACCCTAATTTCCATTAAAAATAGTTGATATATATTTTGAGCTAAGGCCAATGGCTTTTAGCTCTTCTTTCATTTCAGGTGTCTGTTCGATTCTTCTGTTAGGGACATATAGCGCTACGCCGTTGCGATTTTTATAGCCTGCCGAATTTCTTACTTCGAATGCAAGCGCTTGGGCTGCAGCAGTGATCTCTGATGATTCGCCCATGATATCGATCAGATCATATTGATCAAATATCCCCTCGTTTTTACCTAATAGCTCGGAGTGGTTCGCAAGCTCTGTCAGTGGAGAATCGAATGCTGCATCTTCGATTGCCTGAACCAGTGATTCAGCCTGCGAAAGCTTCATCATGGACATTGTCGTTGGCCTATTCGCTTCAAGCCCCGAATGAAGGGTAAAGGAATCTAACATTAACCGCCCCACTCTTTCCGTGCTAATTCGTGGATTTCGCTCCATCGCACCGATCCAGGTCGTATAATACAGCCCTGCTGCGGGGGTAGCATCCTCAGAAGCGATGAGATAGCTGCCATAGTTTCTAAGGGCATAGGCCGTTTCCACTGTGC
>JAEWAA010000477.1 GCA_023391955.1 Bacillota bacterium
GGACAGAGCGGAAAAGGGAGCGGTGTTACCCGCCGCCCACAACATGAACCATTTCGATGCAGTCGCCTTCGGTCAAAGCAGTGCCGTCATACTGCCGGCTGTTCAATACGGTTCCATTCAGCTCCACAATCACCATTGCCCGCCGCCATTCCGGCAAGGCCAGCAAGTCGGCCATACTGGAGCAATGATCGGGAGTGTGGAAGGGTTGGCCGTTAATCATCAGCATCATGTGGGATCACCTCCTTTAAAGCCGCATCTCGGTAATCCCGGGCAGCCTGGGCGGGATCGGCGGCCGCTCCGATGCCGGAGAGCACCGCATATCCGGCCGCCCCGGCGCGAAGCAGCTCGGGAACATGGGTGGGCTGGATTCCGCCTAAGGCAATGACGGGGCGATCCCCGGCTGTCTGGACGACCTCCTCCAGCAGGCGGAGCCCCCGGGGAGGGACCCCCGGTTTGCTGGCGGAATCATACACATGGCCAAACAGCACATAATCGGCGCCTTCTGTGAAAGCCTCCGCCGCCTCCTGGGGGGTATGCACCGACACACCCATCAGCAGATGGGGCCACCGGTTTTTGACTGTGGAGGGCCGGAGGCTGTGCCAGGCCAGCTGGACTCCGCAGGCTCCCACAGCCAGTGCCACATCCACCCGGTCGTTGATTATAAGCTTGCCCGGGGGAACACCGTCCTGCAGGAGACGTTGGGCCCAAGCCTCCATTTCCCGGGAGGAGGCGGCTTTGTTCCGCAGGTGGATGTAATCCACCCACGGGGCGGCCTGGGCGGCCGCATGGAGGGAAGCGCCGAAGTTGTCGCCTCCCGTGATCATATGCAGCTTAGGGGAAATCATCGGTATCGCCGCCTTTCGTTTTGGACAGGTCCTGGGAAAATAAAAAAACTGTCCCCTGGAAAAGGGACAGTTTGGAATCGGTGGAATCGGCTTGCCGTTGGCGGAGGTCGGTGCGCAGCATCCTGGCCGGATGTGTTGCTGCCGCAGTCGCGTCGTCGGGTGTAGCCCAATCTCGTTCCCACTTCCCTACGCTGGAATTGCCCAGATCAGGTTCAAAGGGTCCGGATCATCATCCGTCTCAGCCTTGCGGCCCCCCTAGTGTGAATAGCGTTATGAACTTTTGCTGCACCCATCATAACACAAGGCAGGACGGGTGGGAAGGGGAACCGGGCAACTCCAGTTGCTTCAAAAAAGCATTATCATATACAATGGGGGATGTACAAGCGGATTGTAAAGAAGGAGATGTGGAAGATGAATTGTAAAATTTCCCGCAACGCGGCCAAAAAGATTCTTGAGGAATTGGAGAAGGAAGAAAATAAAGAGCTGAAGCTGAGGGTGTTCGTCACCCATAAGCACGGGGATCATGCCCACTACGGCATGGACCTGGATACACCTAAGGAAAACGATGCGGTCATTGAGACCGACAAGGGAATCACTGTGCTTCTGGACAAAGATGAGCCCCTTCTGGACGGGATCCGCGTCGATTATTTCTACGTGCCTCAGGAAGGCTTCGCCATCACCAATCCTTCTAAAGGAAACACCGGGGATCACTAATGTCCAAGAACAACATCCAAATCTGCGACAAATGCAAGCATACCCGGGTCAAAACACTTCTTCCCAAGCTACAGAAGCTGTCGCCGGACGCGGATATCAAGGTGGGCTGCAAATCCTATTGCGGCCCCTGCTCCCGCAGCGCCTTTATATTCGTCAACGGGCGGTATGTCACCGGTGCGACCGAGGATGAAGCCGTCGAGAAGGTCAAAAAATTCATTAAATAGAACAGACCCTCCAGAAAAGAACACACCCAAAAAGTCTTTGTCACCCGTCTAACAGGCGTGGTTGGCAGGGGCTTTTTTGTGTATCGGAGGGGGGGAAGGGAGTCAATCCTGTTGTCTGGTTAGGGCGGCCAAGCTGCTGTTTTTAGTACGGGCAACCGGTGGCAATCGGCTGAGTTCGGCGTCACCCCCCTGGTCCAGCAGCCGTCCTGCGCTAACGGAACTGAGCGACGCTTAGAGGCCAAAATCCGCCACATTGGTGCGCTAACGGAACTGAGAGGTTCTTAGCTGGCTTGGCGAGGGCGAATGAGGTGCAAAATGTGCGCTAAGGGACGCAGAGTTCCGTTAAAAATTAAAAAGGTTACTTTTCAACTGCTAAGAGCTTCTGAGTTCCGTTAGCGGTTGGTGGGGGGAGGAAGGCCATGCCGTTATCAGTTGGTGGAGGTGGGTTGGGAGGCGAAGCCGCTACTATTGGGGGGCAATCGGCGTTAGTAGGCGTTGACCAGAGGCAATCGGTGGCAATCGGCGATAATCAGCGTCAATCGGTGGCGATCAACGTCAATCAGCGTCTATGGTAATCGGCGTCAATCTGTGCCCTCGACGTGCGCAGCTGGATTTTTTCGGGCCAGAGGCCATCTTTTTATTGACACGGGAGAGTGATAGGCATTATCATTTGATTTGTTTAAATGATAATAATTATCAACTATATAATGTGGAGCGGAGGTAGGCGATCCATGCAATCCATCGAGCTGTCTACGTACGAGACGATGTTTGGCGTGACGGACAGACGTGCGGACAAGCCGCTCTTAATGCTGGAGCTGGCGTGTCTGGCATCCACGGTAGGGGCAGAGGAGTTTGTGGAGGTATATGGCCCCCGGATCAAAGCGAAAAGCCCGGATGTGTGCGCTACCTATTTTGCTTCGTGGCTCGGCCGGTTAGGTGCGGCTGTGGCCTATGCCATGTGGCATGACCGTCAGGACCTGCGGCTGACGCCCGAGGGAGTGTTTCTCCAGATGGAGGAGACCTCCTATGGAGCATCCATGTCGTTCCGGCTGGTTTGTCCCGACCCTGTGGCACTCCCCGCCGAAGCGGATGAGGAGCAGATGCTGCAAGGGCTTGCCGCTTTTTACAGCCAAAGCCTCCGCCCTGTGGTGGATGCCGTTGCGGCTGCGGGAGGGGTGTCGCCTGGCGCCATCTGGGCATTGATGGGCTCCGGGCTCCATTACATTCTGGACAAGTGGCGTTCCGAGGAGACAGATCCGGTGCTGCTGGCCAGAATGGAGACGGTTGCGGATATTCTGATCAACCGCCTGCCGCCGGAGGTGTTTGGGCGTCCGGGCAACCCGTTCCAAATTAAATTCCGGGTGACCCGCAATCTCAAGGGGGATGGCCAGGTCAGGCTGAAGGCCTCCTGCTGCCTCGCCTACAAGACTGATACGGGGCATGGATATTGCTTTGCCTGTCCGAAAATTACCGAGGAGGAGCGGGAGAAGAGACGCGCCGCCGCTGCCAGTCATGCATAAATAGCAAGATTACCCGGCGTACGGGTTACATATATGGGGAGGAATCATTCATGTCTATTTCATTGAAAAAACCAGGGATGCTGCTGTCGGCAGTGCTGTCATTTGCGCTTCTGGCAGCCTGCGGCACATCCAACAACGCTTCGCCGGAGCAAACCGGCTCCGCCTCCGGGCAATCTCCGTCTCCGGCTGCCTCAGCTGCAGCACCTACCGTCAAAACCGTCACACACGCCATGGGCAGCACGGAAATCACCGGCACACCCAAGCGCATTGTAGTGCTGGAATGGACCTATGCAGAGGATTTGATCGCACTGGGCATCCAGCCTGTAGGCGCAGCGGATACGGCGGGGTATAAGAAGTGGATTACCTCCAATGCAACGTTGGGCAGTGAGGTTGTGGATGTGGGCACCCGCCAGGAACCGAACCTGGAGGCCATCGCTGCATTAAAGCCCGATTTGATCATCGCGGCTCAATTCCGGGTCACAGGAAGCTACGACAAGCTGAAGCAGATTGCGCCTACGCTGGCGTTTAATTCCTACCCGGCGGAAGGAACCATGGACCAATACACGGAGATGGAAAATACCTTCAAAACCATTGCCGATCTTACCGGCAAATCCGCCGAGGCGGAAAAGGTGCTGCAGGGCCTCAACCAGGCGTATGACGCCGCCAAAACCAAGCTGAAGGCCGCCGGCAAGGAAGGGCGCGAGTTCGCTCTGGCCCAAGCGTACTCCAATCAAAATGCGGCGGTGCTGCGGATCTTTACGGATAACTCCACAGCGGTGAAAATCCTGGAGCGCATCGGGCTGAAAAATGCCTACCATGCGCCGAAGTTCGAAATGTACGGGTACACGCAAACCTCAGTTGAAGCGCTGCTGCCGCTGGAGAAGGCGGACTTCCTGTACGTGGTGCAGAAGGAGGACAACGTGTTCGAGAAGCAGCTGAAGGACAATGCGGCGTGGAAGGGATTATCCTTCGTCAAGGAAAACCGGACCTATGGTCTCGATCCGGCTACCTGGCTGTTCGGCGGTCCCCTGTCCGCCAAGGCGTTTGTTGAACAGACTGCGGATCTGTTAGCCAAATGATGGAGCGGCGGTCATCTTTCCGCAGACCGGCGGCGGTTATGGCCGCCGGTTTTTTGCTGCTTGCGGCCTGTATGCTGGCCGGACTGGGTCAGGGCCAGGCCGGCATCGGCTTCAGCCAGGCCGTATCGGCTTTGCTCCGCACCGCCGGAGGAGGCGCGGCGGAGGAGCTGGTCCGCGGCGTACGTCTGCCGCGGGCGGTAATAGGCGCGCTGGCGGGCAGCGCCCTGGCGGTTGCCGGGGTGCTGCTGCAGACGGTGACGCGCAATGCGCTGGCTTCCGCCGGCACCATGGGGATCAATGCCGGCGCATTTTTTGTGGTGGTGGCGGGAACGGTGTTTTTCCCGTCGATGGCGCAGCTGGCGCCTCTTCCTCTGGCATTCGGCGGAGGCTGCCTGGCGGCGGTACTCTCGTATCTTCTGGCCGGGGGCAGGAAAAGCACCCCCGTCCGGATGGCGCTGTCCGGCATGATCGTCACACTGGTGATTTCCTCCTTCACGGGTATGCTCCAGCTGCTGTTCGAGAATGAAACCGGCGGTCTGTTTGTATGGGGCTCGGGCCTGCTCCAGCAAAATGACTGGAGCGGCGTCCGGTATGCCTGGCCCTGGATTGTGGTGGGGCTGCTGGCGGCATGGATGTGCTCCCGCAAGCTGGATGTGATGAATCTGGGGGAGGAAACGGCCCGTTCCTTGGGTCAGCATGTGGGACTGGTGCGCGGGACGGCCTTGGCCTTGGCGGTGCTGCTGGCGGCTGTGACAGTAAGCGTGGTGGGACCTATCGGCTTCATCGGCCTGATGGCGCCGCATCTGGTGCGGCTCCTGGGGCTGAAGCGGCATGGTCTCCTGCTGCCTGCCGCCGCTGTATGGGGAGCCG
>JAEWAA010000509.1 GCA_023391955.1 Bacillota bacterium
CCAGAATGTCCTGGATCTCCTCCGCGGTAATATCCCGGATCTGCAGCTCCTTGATGATGCTCTCAATGGAGCCGGGTTGGATGGTTTCCCCGGCAGTGCGGTCATAGTCGCGTTTCCGGCGGATGCGGTGGTTCTGTTCGGCAATATTCACCAGTTGAAAATAGATGGCGAACGCCCGGATTACCTGATGCCGGATCACTGGGCTTAAGCTGTGAATCGTCGACATGTACTCCTTATAAATATCCGAGTCATAAGCAAGCCGCATGGATTTGCTCATTTCCCTGATTTTCTCCACTACATTCAACAATTCCTCGCCGCCTTGGCCCACCAATACCTCGCCCAGTATATTCGCCAGAAAGCGGATGTCCCGCCGCAGCAGATTATTGCTGGTCCCCTTGGCAGCCAATATGTATTCCGACATGCTCCTCACCCCGTTAGCCTAAATGGTTCTACACCGGTCTGTATTAATCACTCTTTATCAGACTCAAAACTTAGATTAGTTTATTTTATCACAGCTGATCCGAATAAATATAGAGGGAATGTAATAAAAAATTCGGATCTTTCAAACAAATCACCAATACCGCCGCCTGCAAAAATTGCTTTTCATACAAAAATAGCACGCGCGATTCCGTCTGTCAAAATGATTTTTGTTTTTTCGGGATGGAAATTTGTCCCCTGGTAGTAGTCATATCCAATTTGTGCGTTAGGATGGCTGCAGGCAGCGCTTCTTCACATCGACTTTTCTGGGGCTCACTCGTGTGGTTGACCAGGGCACCTCCCTCTCAACTCTGCGGCCAGGATTTATACGAAAGTGCCGCGTCTGCCCCGGCATTTTCGTTGATGGTGATGGTCCCGCTGGGCTATGGGTGATTCTAACGGACCGACGATCCCTTATTTGAGCAAAATCCTTCATTTTCGGGTTCTTGCGGACAGAGTGGACGCTATTCGCACCAGAATACCTTAATAGAACCCCCATTTAGCAGAATAACGGCTTCTCGGTCCGCGAAAATGAAAAAATGTCAGTTTTACGCCCATTAGCGGCCTCCCTGTCCGTTAGCATACCCTTCAGGAGAACATTGCCGGCACAAAAAAAGAGAACCATTCTCCATCAGCGGAAAACGGCTCTCTTTTCGTTTTTGTTCCTGCATATCAGCATACACTCGATTTCCCCGCCGATCCGGCGTGAGAACCCCTTACCGGCCCCGCCCGGCTGCCGCCAGCAGCTCACTGCGGACCGCAGCCTGCTCCGGCATTGGCTCCGCAGCATCCTCCCGCGCCAGCTCAAACGGCAGGCACAGGGGAACACCCGTCCGCGGATCGGAGATAATATCCGCTTCAATACCGAAGACAAGACGCAGCACATCGCGGGTCATGACTTCCGTAGGTGTACCCTGGCTGACTACCTTGCCGGACTTGATGGCCACCATATGGCCCGCATACCGGGTGGCATGATTCAGGTCGTGAACCACCATCACGATGGTTCTGCCCTCTTCCTGATTCAGCTTCTGCAGGAGCTTCAGCACCTCCAGCTGATGCCCCATGTCCAGGAAGGTGGTTGGTTCATCCAGGAACAGAATATCCGTCTGCTGTGCCAAAGCCATGGCAATCCAGGCCCGCTGCCGCTGGCCGCCGGAGAGCTGATCTACCGGCCGGTCGAAAAAATCCTCCATCCCGGTCACCTGAATGGCCCAGCGGATAATATCCCGGTCCTCCCGGGTTTGGGTGCCAAAGCCCTTCTGGTGGGGGAAACGCCCATAACCCACCAGCTCGCCCACCGTCAGACCGTCCGGAGCTACCGGATTCTGCGGCAGGATAGCCAATTGTTTGGCCACATCCTTGGTGGACTGCTGGTGGATGGCCTTGCTGTCCAGGAACACACTGCCCTTGCGGGGCTTCAATATCCGGGACATGGTCTTCAGGATGGTGGACTTCCCTGAGCCGTTGGCTCCTACCAGGGCCGTGATCTTGCCGGAGGGAATGGAGAGATTCAGATCCTCCACGATCAAGCGGCTTTCATAGGCGATATCCAGTTGCTGGGTAAACAAACGATCCTTCATATAATGCGTCCCCTTTCGTCATGGGATGTGGATAAAGCAACCCGGATGCCTTTGGCAATCAGCGCGGGTATCACCGAAACATGACCGTCTCCTTCAAACCTGCCGAATGTGGTCTCAAGCCCCGCAGGAGGCCTGGAGGTAAGCCTCTCCGCCATCTCCTCCGCGTTCTCCCACATCCGGCTCCGATGCCCCTTCTCCAGCTCTCCGATGCCGATAAACAACTGAACGGGAGGCACAGCGCCGTTACCAACTGCCGCCTCCTCCGCCTGCTGCCGGAAAACCTCCTCTTCCTGAAGCAGCACCCGGTCCGCCCACCAGATGGAGGGGCTGCCGGCTACATAAGCGGCGAATGCTCCCCTCCGGGTGAACAGCGCGTGCAGCGCCAGGAAACCGCCCAGAGAATGCCCGAACAACGACTGCCTGCGGGTATTCACGGGATAACGGCTGGCTACTAAGGGTTGCAAACCACCGGTGATGAAGTCCAGAAAAACATCCGCACCGCCGATCTCCGGCCACGGGGAGCCGTCTCCCCGTTTGGGCAGCGTAGCCTCCTCCGCTGGTGTGGTGTAGTCCAGAAACCGCTCCTTGGAGGCCTCCATTCCTGCAGGATAGCCGATGCCGATGAGGATGGCCGGATCATAGCCGTGGGGCTTGCGGGTCATCAGGCGCAGGGTCTCCACAGCCATTGCGAAGCAGGAGTCCGCGTCCAGGAGATAGATAACGGGGTAACCTTCCGGCGGAGCCTCGCCTGAGGGTACCGCCGCCATGATCCGGTAAGAGCGGCCGGATTCCGGCCACTGCATCGTCCAGGCCTCTGTGCCGGGCACCGGGACGGGGCCTGATTCCTCTGTAACGGACACAGCAAGTCTATGAGCTGTTTGCTCCATCACTCAAGCCTCCTTCCTGGGGCAGACGCCTTATCTGCCATCCCCGTTGGCTGCCCGAACAGCCATTCCACTGCCTCCGGGAAACGCCGTACGAAGCTGGCTTGCTCATGAGAGGCGCCCTCCTCCACATCCAGCCGAAGCCGGTCCGGTCCTAGGCCGCTGACCGCCAGCAGCTCGAAGGCTGCCCGGTTCAAGGCGGGCATGTCCTTCTGGACCGTTGCCTTGCCTTCCCCCTCCCGGGTTCCCACGGACATGTACAGCCGCTGATCCCGCTCCGCAGCCGCCGGAGCATCCTGCCGGATAAAGTCCATCATCCCCCGGTACCACAGCGAGGCGGACAGCATACCTACCCTGCCGAACACATCCGGCCGGACCGCTCCAGCATAATAGGAAAGCAGCCCGCCCAAGGAGGCTCCGAGGATACCGTTCATTTCCCGGCGGCCGTCGGCGTAGTAGTTGGTTTGGAGATACGGCAGCAGGCGCTCCGTCAGAAAACGGATATATGCCGGGCCCTCCCCGCCGAAATCCGGCCGCTCCGCCACCAGCGCAGGTGCAGGCCAGGGGGTGTATTCGTTCAGCCGGTTCACCGGCTTCACACCCGCGATAATCATCTCCGGCAGCTTTCCTTGGGCGAAGCTGCATTCCAACAGCTCGGTATTGGAGGCGAAGAGAGAATCCCCGTCCTGGACCAGAAGCAGTGGGAAGGTCAAGTTGCAGGCCCCGCAGGAGGGGGGAATGTAGATGGTGACCTCCCGTTTGTCCAACTGGTCCTTAATCAGGCTGCCTTTCATAAGCATGCGGTTCAAGCCTCCTCTAAGCAGGGCGTTTCATAAGCAGGGTAACAAAATAAGGGACGCCGATAATGGCGATAACAATGCCTACAGGAACCTCGGCGGGGGAAACCACATTCTTACCGATGTAATCCGCCAGAATCACCAGCAGCATGCCCACAATGGTGCAAACGGGCAGCATATGACGGTGGTGCAGACCCACCAGCCGTCTGGCAATATGGGGGGCCAGCAGGCCGACGAAGCCGATGCCTCCCGAGATGGACACACAGGCGCTGACCATGCCGATGCTGGCCAAGAGCAAGAGGGACTTCTCCCGCTCCGTGCGGACACCCAGGCTGATGGCGCTGCTTTCATGCAGCTGGAACAAATCCAGAACATAGGACTTCCGGTAAATCACCGGCATCAGGATAATCAGCCAAGGGGCAATGGATACGACAAACTTCCAATTGGCGCTCCAGATACTGCCCGACAGCCAGACGGTGGCCATTTCAAAATCGGAGGCGTTCATTTTCAAGGACAAAAACAGGGTCCACGCCCCGAAGCCGGAGCTGATGGCAATCCCCGTCAGCAGCAGACGCTGGGGATCCAGCCGCCCGGACTTCCAGGCAAACAGGTAAATCAGGACAGCGGCGGCAATCCCGCCGGCCAAGCCGAAGAAGGGCATAGCCAGAATAGCGGACCACCCGGTGGTGCGGATCTGGCCCTGGTAGAAGAACATGAAGGTGACAATGGCAGCTCCGGCTCCGGCGTTGATGCCGAGGATGCCCGGGTCTGCCAAGCCGTTGCGGCTGACTCCTTGAATGACCGCTCCCGCTGCAGCCAGACCGGCGCCCACCAATGCACCCAGCACAATGCGGGGCAGACGGAAGTCAAAAATCACCAAATCCCGCTGCGGCGTACTCTCCAGGCGGAAGAGGGTATTCACAACCTCCCGCACGCTCAGATCAAACTCCCCGCTGGTGAGGCTGAGGTACGCCACAATCACGGACAAAACCAGCCCTGTCACAATCACAACGGCTAACCGCAAAGGTGTGGTTCTAGGCTGCACGCTCGCCGCCTCCCCTCGTACGGATCAAGTACAGGAAGAATGGGATGCCCACAGCAGAGGTGACCACCCCGATGGGGGTTTCGAAGGGGTAGTTCATAAACCGGCTGAGCACATCCGACAGCCCCAGGAACACAGCCCCCATCAGCCCGGAGCAGGGAATCACCCAACGGTAGTCCACACCGACCAAATACCGGGTCATATGGGGAATCAGGAGCCCGACAAAGGCAATTTTGCCTGCCAAGGCCACGGATACTCCCGTCAGCAGCGCCACACAGGCCATGGTGGCCAGCTTCACCCAAAAAGTGCGCTGCCCCAGTCCCGCCGCGATATCGTCCCCCAGGGAGATGATGGTGATGGACCGGGCCAGAACAAGAGCCACGGCCAGTCCGATCAGCCCTAACGGCAGCGCCAGCTTAACCAGGTCAGGATTCATCTGATGCAGTCTGGCATTAAACCAGAAGCTGACGTTCTGGGAGATATTGAAGGAGATGGCCAGCGCCGCCGAGGCGCTGCTCAGGAAGGTCCCGATAATCGTCCCCAGAATCGCCATCCGTACCGGCGCCATTCCTCCCGGCATCATCCACGACAGCAGGAAAACCAGGGCTACCCCGCAGGCCGACCCGATAAACGAGCTTGCCACCAGCCCCAGCATGGAGCCGTTGGGCATCAGAATCATGGTCACGGTAATAGCAAAAGCGGCCCCATCGGAGACCCCCATAATGGCAGGGGACGCCAGATAGTTTCTGGTCATCCCCTGCATCATGGCGCCCGACATGGCCAGGAAGCCACCGATCAGAAGGGCTCCCGCCGCCCGGGGCAGCCGGGAGTGGAGCACAATCTGATGGTTTACATTATCCGGATCAAAATGAAAGAAGGCATCCCGTACCGTCGTCCAGTCCATGGACTTGGCCCCGTACATGACGGAGGCCAGCAGGACCAGCACGATGGCAACGGGTGAAACCGCCAAAATCAGGTAGGGTGAAACCGCCTTATGCGACATGGGGCTTATTTGCTGAGAGCAGCAACGGCCTTATCCAGGAATGCCAGCTTGCTCCAGGAGGTGCCGCCTTGGGCGCTGGGGTCTA